>JAUWEX010000209.1 GCA_030607235.1 Planctomycetota bacterium
GAAAAGAGAGGCGAATCTGTACTCCGACGCTGTAATCGAACTCAACAAGTTCGACAGGAAGGTGCTGGAAGAATTGCCGGATATGAAGCAGGCCTTCGATGATAAGCAAGAGGATTTGAAGCAGGCCGCCCGGATCGCAATAGAGGAAGACAAGAAAATAGTGCGTGAAAAAAAGGACAAAAAGGATTTCGCCGGGGGCACGGCTCATATCAAACTGATGAGACAGAGATACAGAAAAGAGACTTTCGGTTGGGCGGAACAGCAAATCGTGTACGTCGAGGAGGAATTGAACAAAGCCGAAGTAATAGAGCGCGGCAAGGTATTTGTCATAGAAGGCAATATGTCCCTCGAAGAGGCCGATCAGATAGTCCGTCAGAGTATTAGCGGCAAGGCCATCAGGAGTTTCGGCATATACGCCATAACCCGCCCCCTGGGCGTCGAAGGCATACTTATCAATTTCACTCTCAACCCCAGACAGACCTACTCCCTGCCTCTGGTTTTTAAACTCAAAGGGGCGCGAAATATCAAGGGACACGGCGCGCTGCAACTCAGCATATCCGGCCCAAGTGGCACCAAGGTCAGCGTCAGTATGACCGGCGGGTCGGGCACATCGTACAGCGCAAGAAAAACCCTTGGGGCCATCCACGGGAGTACGGCTTTTTATTTTGCCGAGTTCCAGGCGGGAGGCGGCGTTATGAACAAAGTGTCCGACGAAACCACCATCAATGCCCTTACAATAACGATTATCGTGCGCAACGGGAGGACAACGAAGAAGATCCAAAGAGTGTCCCTGAACAACGTGGCATTCGTCCCGTAGCGCAGACCGGTTACCGCGTACGGCAAAACAAAAGGAAGGCCCGCAAACGGCCTTCCTTTTTTTGCGCCTCAGACGTACCGTGCTTCGCACTGCAAGCGGGAAAATCGCTTGACACGACAACGCCCCACTGTATATTTGTGCCGTTGACTATTCTTGACCCGACACTGGAGTGACTGTCACTGATAAGTGAGGAAAGCACCCGATGGAAAAATCCTATACCGAAATTCGCTGGCACGCGCGCGGCGGACAGGGCGCAAAGACCGCTGCAATCCTCGTCGCCGAAATGGCCATCACCGAAGGCAGGTACAGCCAGGGCTTCCCGGAATACGGGCCCGAACGAATGGGCGCCCCGATTCGCGGCTACACCCGCATCGGCGAGCAGCCCATCACCGTCCACTGTTCAATCTACCACCCTGATGTCGTCGTAGTCCTGGACGAATCGCTTCTGGAGACGGTGGACGTGTGCGAAGGACTCGGAGACGAGGGCACAATAATTATTAATACAACTCGCAATCCCGATGAAGTCCGCGAGCAACTTTCCAACAAGAACGCCAGACTCTACCTGATTGACGCAAACAAAATCGCCATAGAAGAAATCGGCCGCGCCATCCCCAACGCCCCGATGATGGGCGCGCTTTCGAAAGTGAGCGGGGTGGTCGCGCTCGAAAGCATCCTGAAAGGCATCGAAAAGAAATTCGGAAAGAAATTCAACGCCAAAATAGTTGAAGGCAACGTCCGCGCAATCAAACGCGCTTACGAAGAAGTAACCTGACACACACGGTGACTGAACGGTGACTGTCACCGACTTCGAACAAGACACAACGACAGCGAGCATTCTCTGGAGAGCAAACATGGCCGAAAAAGAAAAAGATTACGAAAAACTTCTCGACTGGAAAGAACAAACATTAGCCGGTATCATTTTCGATGCGGGCAACAGCAGATTTTACCACACCGGTTCCTGGCGGACATTTCTTCCGGTCTGGGACCCGGACAAGTGCATTCACTGCCTGCGCTGCTTCTACCTGTGTCCCGATTCGGCCATCATCGTTGAAGACGCCAAAGTTCAGGGCATCGACCTGACTTACTGCAAGGGTTGCGGCGTATGCGCCCACGAGTGCCCCAAGAAGGTCCAGGCCATCGAAATGGTTCTGGATACGGCCACCATAGAGGCCGTGAAAAAATAACAACTACCAGCGACGGTCATCAGCGACGCAGCAGGCCAGGAGGTTTACCACAACTTCGAACTCAAAATCATCAAACCATAGACAGGGTACTTTTCCTGATAAAAAAAACAGGCGGCCCCCGCGCGGGCCGCCTGTCTCTTTTCATACTGGGCGATGCTGGGCTCGAACCAGCGGCCTCCAGCTTGTCGAGCTGGCGCTCTAACCAACTGAGCTAATCGCCCGTCACGAAACGGCGACTGAATGGTGACTGTCACATTCTTTCTCATTCCCACCGGAAAATATATCACGAACCCGCACGCCTGGCAAGCAAAAAGGCGCACAGCAATCCCGCATGCAAGCCCGCTGCCACAAGGCTTGACCGGACACACTCATAGCGTATAATCACCGGCTGACCGCCACTAATCTACTTAAGCTGACTGATTTTGCGCCAGCATCGGTGACTGTCACCGTACGAGAGTCCGCAAAAACTCGAGACATTGCTTGACCACATTCGAATCCATAATCAGCGGGAAATCGAAAGGGCTCCTCCCCGGCGTCGCGCGCAAGGCGCTAGGCGGACTTTCGCTCCTCTACCGCGCGGGAATCGGTGCGCGAAATTTCCTCTATGACAGAAAACTGCTCAACCAGGCCCGCCTGCCCTGCCCGGTCATCAGCGTCGGCAACCTCACCGTCGGCGGCACCGGCAAGACGCCTCTTGTCGAGTACATCGCACGACACTTCATAAAATCCGGCAAACGCGTCGTCATCCTGAGCCGCGGCTACCGCGCTCGGAAGACCGCCGACGGCATCCGCAACGACGAGGCGGAAGTGCTGGCGGCCAACGTGCCGGACGCGGCGCACATCCAGTCCAGGAACCGCGTAACCGCCGGCATCCGCGCCGTGCGCCAACATCGCCCCCACTGCATCATCCTCGACGACGGCTTTCAGCACCGACGACTGAAGCGCGACCTCGACATTCTGGTAATCGACGCGGCCAGTCCGTTCGGACACGGGCGGCTCCTGCCGCGTGGGCTGCTACGCGAGCCGAAACGCTGCGCGCGGCGCGCACACGGCATCGTCATCTCCAAGTGCGACGAGGCCGAACGCCGGGATGTCGAGCGCCTTGAAAAATCGCTGGCCGAAACAGCACCCGGGGCCGAAATATTCCGCTCCATCTACGCGCCCGTCGCAATCGAGGCGTTAAACGAAGACGACGGCGGGATGGCGCCCGAAGAAGCGCGCGGGCGGCGGGTCTTCGCCTTCTGCGGCATCGGCGCGGGGCGTTCATTCCACGCGTCGCTTGAAAAACTTGGCTGCGATGTCGCGAAGATGATGGACTTCCCCGACCACCATCACTACACGCGCAAAGACATCGACAAAATAGAAAAGGAGTTCGCCGCGTCGGACGCCGAGTTCGCAATTACGACGCAAAAAGACGCAGTGAAGTTGAAATCATATTCGCTCTCACGGGTCTTCTTCCTGAAAATCAAAATGGAATTTACGGACGCCGGCGACGGATTCCCGGCCTTCCTGAACAAGATCGTCAAGTAAAGGGGTCAGACCCCTTTACTTGA
>JAUWEX010000315.1 GCA_030607235.1 Planctomycetota bacterium
GACTGCGAAATGCGCGGGATTCTGGAGTGGGCCGAGGGCAACGAACTGGAGCGCGTCGACAGCGTCTGCGAGTCGGGCCAGTACAGCGTGCGTGGGGGCATCGTCGACATTTTCCCGCCGTCTGTCGACGAGCCGCTTCGACTGGATTTTTTCGGCGATACGCTTGAATCCATCCGCACGTTCGACCTTAACACGCAGCGCTCCAAAGAAGAAATCGCATCATGTAAATTGTTCTCGCCCCAGGTCTCGGAATTCTTCGTCCCGCAGCCCAGGCCAGACGCCGCGACACTGCTGGACTACCTGTCGGACGACACGGTTGTCGCGTTTGTCGACGGCGTCGAGATCGAAAAGCGCATTGAACAACTCGACTCGATGTACGCTGACACGAACCATTCCGGCGCATACAAGCATTTCACCGCGCAGTGCGGCAAATATGCGCTTGTCGAGACCGCGTCGCTTCCGTTTGCCGATCCGAAGGCGGTCGGTTTCCCCGTTCGCAGTCTCCAGCGTTTCGAGGGCAAACTAGAAGAAGTGCGACAGGACTTCGCGCGGATCCTTGAACGAAGCCGTGAAGTCGTCGTATTCGTCCTGAACGAATCAGAGCGAACACGTTTCGGCGAATTGTTCGAAGACGAAATCGCGGCCAGCGGAAAGCGTGTCCGACTCGCCCACGGCGTGCTTATCGACGGGTTTGAACTTCGCGATGAAGGCATCGTCGCCGTCGCCTATCACCAGTTGTTCAACCGCTACCGCCAGACACGGGTCAGCCGCAAACACGCCCGCGCGATGCCGATCGACGACTATCTCGAACTGCGAAAAAACGATTACGTCGTCCACATACTGCACGGAATCGGCCGGTTCGCGGGAATCGAACGAATGGAACGCGACGGACTGGAGAGCGAATACATCGCGATAGAATACGCGGGCGGGGCAAAGTATTACGAGCCGATCCTCAACATCGAACTCGTCCAGAAATACATCGGCGTGAAGGGCTTCGTGCCGAAACTCGACAAGATCGGCGCGGGCTACTGGTCGGCGCGCAAGGCGCGGGTGAAAAGGGCCGTCCAGAGCATGGCCGCGGAGATGCTACGGATACAGGCGATACGAAATTCCAAACCCGGCATCGCCTACCCGTCGGATGACAGGTGGCAGCATGAATTCGAGGAGGCCTTTATCTACGAGGCCACCATCGATCAACTCGAAGTATCCGAAATCGTCAAACAGGAGATGCAGCGCCAGAGGCCGATGGATCGCCTGATATGCGGGGACGTCGGCTACGGCAAGACGGAAATTGCCATGCGCGCCGCTTTCAAGGCGGTGCTGGCGGGCAAGCAGGTTACGATGCTGGTGCCCACGACGGTTCTGGCGCAGCAGCACTACAACACGTTCACGGAGCGCATGGCGGACTTCCCCGTGGAAATCGGCGTCATCAGCCGCTTTCGCACTCCTGCGGAACAGCGCGAAATCCTGGCCAGGACCGCCGAGGGCCGGATCGATATTCTCATCGGCACGCACCGCCTGGTCTCTGGCGACATCTCGTTCAAGAACCTGGGCCTGCTGATAATCGACGAGGAACAGCGCTTCGGCGTAGCGCACAAGGAAAAACTCAAAAGCATGCGGACGGTTGTGGACATCCTCACGCTGACCGCCACACCGATCCCGCGAACACTGCACATGGCGCTGATGGGGCTGCGCGAGATTTCGTCGCTGACGACAGCGCCGCGCGACCGCTTGTCGATCGAGACGACGATTCAATGCTTCGATCCGCGAACAATACGCGAGGCAATCCTGCGGGAACTCAGCCGCGACGGGCAGGTGTTTTTCGTACACAACCGCGTCTTCGACATCATCCACGTCGCCGACCGCATCCAGGCCATCGTACCGGAGGCCCGCATCGGCATCGCACACGGACAGATGCCGGAGCACCTGCTCGAGCGGCGAATGCTGGATTTCGTCAATCACGAATTCGACATACTGGTCTGTACCACCATTATCGAATCCGGGTTGGATATCCCCAACGTAAACACGATTTTCATCGACGATGCGCACATGTACGGGCTAGCGGATCTGCACCAACTGCGCGGCAGGGTGGGGCGCTACAAGCACCGTGCGTTTGCCTACATGCTGATCCCGGCCGACACATCATTGACCGCCCTCGCGGAAAAGCGCCTGCGCGCCATCGAAGAATTCAACGAACTGGGCGCGGGGTTCAAGATCGCGATGCGGGACCTCGAGATCCGGGGGGCGGGGAACCTGTTGGGCGATGAGCAATCCGGGCACGTCGCCGCGCTCGGATTCGAGCTCTATATGCAGATGCTCGACG
>JAUWEX010000125.1 GCA_030607235.1 Planctomycetota bacterium
ACAGCGTCCTGGAATACGGGCGCGAGGGCGTGATCGTCTTTCAGTCGCTCTCCAAGCGCAGCGCAATGACCTGCTACCGCGTGGGCTGGGTCGCGGGCGACGAGAAAATCGTCGCGGCGTTCCGCAAGGTCAAAACGAACCTCGATTCCGGCACGGCGACCTTCGTCCAAGACGCGGCAATCGCCGCGCTACGCGACGAGGCGCACGTCGAAGAAATGCGGCGGGAATACCGCACCAAACGCGACATCCTCACCGGCGCGCTGAAATCGCTGGGG
Organism: Planctomycetota bacterium; assembly: GCA_030607235.1. Classification (GTDB taxonomy): domain Bacteria; phylum Planctomycetota; class B129-G9; order B129-G9; family B129-G9; genus JAUWEX01. The sequence continues at coordinate 276 of JAUWEX010000125.1, forward strand.
CTGCCGGACTGCACACCGGAAAGCACGATCTACATCTGGCAAAAGGTCCCGGAAGGTATGACTTCGGTGGAATTCTCCACCGCGCTGCTGGCCGACGATATCGCGGCGGTAACGACCCCCGGCACGTGGATCAGCGACAAGACCGCCGACGGCCTGAACCCCGGCGAGGGCTACGTCCGGTTCGCGCTGGTCCCGACGCTCGAAGAAACGAAGGTTGTGGCCGAACGGATCGCGAATATGAAATTGTGATTGTGCTTTAATGCGTAAGTCGAAAAAGACAGAAACCGCACTTCTGAAGATGCACCGGAAACTCTCGGAGCACTTCGGGCCGCTGAACTGGTGGCCGGGCGAGACGCCGTTCGAGATCGCCGTCGGTGCGATCCTGACGCAGAACACCAATTGGTCCAACGTCGAAAAGGCGATAACGAACCTGAAATCGCAGGGAGCACTGGCTCCGAAGGCGCTTTACGCGCTGCCGGAGCAGGAACTGGCGCGGCTTATCAGGCCGTCGGGTTACTACAATATGAAGGCGGGGCGGCTGCGCAGTTTTTTGCGGTTTCTCTTCGAGAGGTACGGCGGCTCGCTGCGGAAAATGTTTCTTGCGCCGACTGATGATTTGCGTGTAGAATTGCTTGCGATCAACGGAATCGGCCCGGAAACGGCGGATTCTATTTTGTTATACGCGGGCGGCAAGCAAACGTTCGTAATAGACGCATACACGCGCCGCGCGCTGAGTCGCCACGGCCTGATCGACGGCAATGAGGACTACGAAGATATTCGGCGGTTGATGGAAGCGAATCTGCCGCGCGACGTGGCGCTTTACAACGAATTTCACGCCCAGTTCGTCAACCTGGGCAAGCACTATTGCAGGCCCCAACCGCAATGCGAGGGCTGTCCGCTCGCCGCGATGAAACGGCGAAACGGCACAGGCACAGGAGCGATAATTTGACCGAAAAAATTCTGCTCAACGGCGCAACGACCGCCATCGGCAGTCTGCCGCACAAAGACGCCGCGGAGGCGGTCGGATTCATTCTGGACAGCGATCTCGACATCCCGGCCTGGCCGCAATTGCCGGCGCGGGATTTCATGGAATACATGATCCCGCAGTATTCCGAGGGTCTGCCCTTCGTAAAGGTCGACGAGGCGCAAAAGCGCATCTGGTGCGAGATCCCGGAGGACAAGAGCGAGGGCCTGACGGAGTTTTTCGAGAAATTTCTCGCTGGCGAGCCGGAGGCGTTCGCTCACAGCCCGAAAACGACGACGGGTTTTTTCGCTTTCGTCGATGAATTAAAACGGCGCGGCAAAAAATTCGACTGCGTCAAGGGCGCGGTCTGCGGACCCGTTACGACGACGATGGGGCTGGCGGATCAGGACAAGCGGCCGATATTTTACGATGTGGATATGCGCGACGCGGCGGTGAAACTGCTGGCGATGAAGGCGCGCTGGCAGGTGCGCAAACTAGTGCCCTATTGCTCAAAGGTGCTGATTTTCCAGGACGAGCCGGTGCTCGCCGGATTCGGGACTTCGGCCTATCTGAGCCTAACGACCGATGACGTAATCACCATGTGCGACGAAATTAACGACGCGATCCACGAAGAAGGCGCGCTCAGCGGGATTCATTGTTGCGGCAACACGGACTGGGCGATGGTGATGGCGGCGAAGTTCGATCTGGTGAATTTCGACGCTTACGAATTCGCCCGCACGGTGGCGCTATACCCCGACGCGGTGAAGGATTTTCTCGGTCGCGGCGGAGTACTCGCGTGGGGAGCGGTCCCGACGACGCAGGATATCGACAGTACCGATATTGATGAAATCTACGCCAGGTTGCGGGACGGAATGAGTGCGCTCGTGGCCAAAGGCGTTTCGGAAGAGGCGCTGCGCAGGCAGTGTGTGCTGACACCCAGTTGCGGCGCGGGAAATTTAGACGAAAAACAGTGTGCGAAAGTGTTCGATCTGCTTTCGCAACTGCGCAAAAGGTTCAGGCAGCAGTAGCCTGAAAAACAAAATCAGGTCTCAGTTTTTACGATAAGGAGGGGCCGATGAAATACGCCCGAATAGTATCGAATCTGCCAGGCCCTAAAGCCAAAAAGATTATCGCACAGGACAAAAAATTCGTCTCGCCGTCTTACACCCGCGGATACCCGCTGGTAGTGGCTAAAGGCGAGGACTGCGTAATAGAAGACGTGGACGGCAACCGCTTCCTCGACATGACCGCCGGCATCGCCGTAACCTCGACCGGCCACTGCCACCCGGAAGTGGTGAACGCGATAAAAGAGCAGGTGGAAAAATTCATCCACATGTCCGGGACCGATTTTTACTACTCGGTCGAAAGCCGCCTGGCGGAAAAACTGGCGAGCCTCAAGGACGGCAACTGGAAGGTCTTCTTCTGCAACTCCGGCGCGGAAGCCGTCGAGTCGGCGATAAAACTGGCGCGTTACCACACGCGCCGCAGCCGCATAATCGCCTTCACGGGTGCGTTTCACGGCCGGACCTTCGGCGCGATGTCGCTGACAAGCAGCAAAAAAGCCCAGCGCCTGCGCTTTGGGCCGCTGGTGCCGGGCATAACCCACGCGCACTACCCCAACGCCTACCGGCCGCTGCTAGCGCAGCGCAAAGGCCAAAGCCAGGCCGAGGCGCACCTCGAATACATCACCGAGATCGTGCTGAACAAGATCGCGCCCGCCGAAGAAGTTGCCGCGATCGTCGTCGAGCCGATCCAGGGCGAAGGCGGCTACATCGTCCCGCCGAAGGGTTTCCTCGAAGGCCTGCGCAAAATCTGCGACGAGCACGGAATCGTGCTTGTGTTCGACGAGGTTCAGGCAGGCATGGGTCGCACGGGCAAGATGTTCGCACACGAGCACTTCGACGTAGTGCCCGACATTATCACCTCGGCCAAGGGCCTCGCATCGGGAATGCCGCTGGGCGCGATCATCGCCAAAGCCAAAGTGATGAATTGGAAGCCAGGCTGCCACGCCAGCACCTACGGCGGAAACCCATTGTGCTGCGCGGCTTCGCTGGCGACGATCGACCTGATCCAGAACAAACTGGCGCGCAACGCCGCGAAGGTCGGGAAACACCTGATGGCGGGGCTGAAAAAGTTGCAAAAGACCAGCCCGATTATCGGCGACGTGCGCGGATTGGGTCTGATGGTAGGCGCGGAGATCGTCCACGACAAGAAAACGAAGAAACCCGCGCCGGATCTGGTCGAGAAGATCATCGACCGTTGTTTCTACAAGGGTTTGCTGTTGTTGTCGTGCGGCGAAAGCACAATCAGATTCTGCCCGCCGCTGACAATGACAAAGGCGCACGTTGACGAGGCGCTGGAAATTCTGGCCGCGGCGATCAAAGAAGCGTGCGGCAAAAAATGCATTGTTAAAACAAAGCACGACTATGAATGCGGCACTGTGATATGAGCGCAAAGAAGGGCAAGTTCCGAATCGAGATCAACCGCGACTGGTGCAAATGCTGCTACCTGTGCGTGGCGGTTTGTCCGCAAGGGGTTTTCGCGCGCTCGGATAAGGTCGGCCAGAAAGGCAAGGCCGAACAACTCGTCGAGCACCCCGAAAACTGCGTCGGCTGCTCGCTGTGTCAGTTATCCTGCCCGGATATCGCTATAACGATTACCGAAATCGCCGAAGGAACGGATACGAAACAGGTAACATTTTGAAGTTCGGTTATAACACGAACGGCTTTGCGCACCACACGCTGCAGGACGCTCTGCGAGTGATTGCGCAGGCGGGTTACAGCGGAGCGGCAATTACGCTCGATGTCAACCACCTCAACCCATTTATTTGCGGAGAGGTCGAGCGGCGTGCCTGTGCGAATTTGCTGCGGGAGTTGTCGCTGGAGGCGATAGTCGAAGGCGGAAGCCGTTTCATTCTAGACCCATACAACAAACACGAGCCGTCGCTTATCAACCCGCACGGGCAGGAGCGGCGGCTTTCGTTTTTGCGTGAGTGCGTACTCACCGCCGAAAGCCTCGGCGCGAAGGTCGTGGCGTTTGCGTCGGGGGTAAGACAGGAGTCGGTTACGAAAGACCAGGCGGAGGATTTTCTGGCACAGGGGATCGCCGAGTTGTGCGATTTCGCGGCGGAACGTGGGATCACCCTCGCGCTTGAGCCGGAGCCGGGGCATTTCGTCGAGACGCTGGCGGATTACGAACGGATCAAGGAGCGCTGCGGCAGGCCAAACTTTCGGCTGACGCTGGATGTCGGGCATATTTACTGCTCGGAGAGCGCAGGACCTGCGGAGATTATTGAAAAATACCGCGATGAAATCGCAAACGTTCATCTTGAGGATATCAAAGACGGAGTGCACAATCACCTACCGCCGGGCGAGGGGGACGTGGATTTCGCGGCGGCCCTCAAAACGCTCGAAGAAATCGGCTACGGCGGGCTGGTAAACCTTGAACTGAGCCGGTCGAGCCACGACGCTCCGCGTATTGCGCGGCAGGCGCTGGCCTTTCTGAAAAAAATCGTGTAACAATCCGGTTTTTCTCTCTTCTCATAATAAGCCACAACACAATACTGACCTATCGGACAATGAAAAATCACCTTTGGAGTGTCGGGAAAAATGGCAACATTGACACACACCATGAGCACGATACAACAAGTCCGTACGTTTTTGTGACCACAGGAATTAATAGCAAACCGACAGT
>JAUWEX010000318.1 GCA_030607235.1 Planctomycetota bacterium
GCGGGGACAAGCCCGTGCCGTGGGCCAACGGCGTCGGCCATGACATTGTTGAAATCGAGCCTGATCGGTTTGAAGGCCTTGTTCGCCACGCTTCTTCTCCCCAAAAATGTTGCGATATTACTATCGTCCGTCGTGCGCAAATTCCAAAAGCAAAACCGTCGTTTCGTTGGGCTTACAGACACAGGCCCCACGAGAACGAATGGCCGGAGCGGACCTTGGCGATCAATTCTTCCTTGTCGAGCGCCGTCAGCGGGCCGATCTCTACGGCCCACGGCCTGTCCTGCGCGGCGCGCGGCAGCGCCAGTCCCGCCGCCTGGAGCCAGCGGCTGTGCATGTCCACCATCGCACGCTGTACGGTTTCGACCGAGAAATCGCCCGAGGCGTTTTTCAGCGGGTGAAATTCCTCCGCGCGCGCGACCTCCATCGTTACCGAGTTTTTGCAGAACCCCAGCGCGTCGAACACGAAGGTCTCGAACTTCACGGCGTTGGGTTTTTCGGGCCGCACGATCTCGCCGTTCTCGTTGACGTATGGGACCGCCTTGACAGCCTTGTGGTAGGGCAGTTGCAGTCCGCCCTTGTTCATTTTTTCGGCGAAAGCGAGGTTTATCATGTGTACCGCGATGTTGCCGCCGCCGTATTTCAATTTTCCGTCCGGCAGCCGCTCGCGCATCTCCTCCTCGGTCAGGTTGCTGTATTCGACTACGCCGAGCTTGCCGTCGATCAGGCCGATGACGCCGACCTTTTCCATCGGGTCCTCCTTGGCCACGACCTCGGTGCTCATCTGCGCCTTCGCGAGGCGGTGCCGGCCTATGAAGAGCGGGTCGCAGATTTGCAGCAACGGATTGTCGACCTGGAAATAATAAATCTCCTCGATGCCGACGGCCTTCATGTGGTCGAGCGCGCCGCTTTTTTTCAGCGCCATCAGCGAGCCGCCATGGCCGTTGGGGTTGGTGAAGATGCGGTTTTTGGCTTCGAGCAGAAACTTGCCGTCGAGGTCCACCGCCGGGATCATCGACTGCTCGAAAAACCGCACGTCGCCGGGCTCAAGGCCGAAGTAGTCGTATTGCTCGAAGAAGTCGACCGTCTGGCGGTGGCTGGCTTCGCTGGTCATCACGTAGAACGGGATTTTGCTGTCGTAGCGCCTGCCGCGCGCCAGGATTTTTTCGGCGTGCACTTGGAACAGGCTCTTGCCCCTTACCGGCGAGATCGGAAACATGCCTTTGGGATAGTCGTATCCCAGCCGCGTCGCCTGGCCGCCCGCCACGACGAACGCCGCGACCTTGCCAGCGGTGAGCATTTCTTCGCCGACCTTGCGGGCCTTCTGGGCCTCGGCGATTTCTTCGTCGGTGCAAGGTTGACCGGTTACCGGCGCGGCCGTAATCTTGCTGCGCCCGGCGGATTTCTTCTCGGAGGTAACGTGCTCGGCGACCAGGCGGTCGAGCAGATCGAAATCGATCTTCTCGGCTTGCCGCAAAAGTTTGTCGCGGCTCCCGGGAGTGATTTCGTCCCAAACGCGGAGTGCGTGCTGCTGTCCGTGGGCGACGAGTTTGTCGATCACGGCCTGATCGCGCTTGTTTGCGGCTTTGGGTATTTTCATGTCGGTCATCCGATTTTTTGCAAGACTTTTTCGAGTACGCGCTTGCGGATCCCGGCGGTCTCGTCGAGGATCTTGGCGAGTTCGGCGCGGGTTTGCGCTACGAGTTCGGCGTCCTTGAGATACGCGAGGTTGATGACTACGTTGAGGCGCGCGCCCTGCAGACCCGCCTCGGCCATGATCGCCGAGACGCCGACGTCGCTGACGAGGTTGGGGTTGGCGATGTCGACGAGTTTGTTCGCAACGGCGAGTTGCGCCGCACAGAGCCGTACCATCTTCATCGGCACTTCCATCGCGCGCCGCAGTGCGGCCTGCATTGCCTTTGTGCGCTCGGCCTTTTGCTCGTCGGAGTCTTTGGGCATTTTCGAGGCCTCGCTGAAACCGTTGTAGGCCTCGATGTCTTCGTCGATAATGGCTGCGCAGGCGTCCATGATTTTTTCGCTCTCGGCGAGCAGTCTGACGGCCTCGCCTTCGACGGCCTGGAATTTTTCGCGGCCTTTGGTGAAGTTCGCCGCCATCGCCGCCATCGACGCGCCCAGCGCGCCCGCGAGTGCCGCGACGCTGCCGCCGCCCGGCGTGGGGATTTCGGCCTTGCAGTCTTTGAGGTAGTGTGCGATAGATTTTTCGAGATACATGCCGCTCCTTTTGTTGTTTTGTATGGCTGTTTTTTCGTTTGCTGTTTTTATTATTTTTCGGTCAACGCTTCG
>JAUWEX010000075.1 GCA_030607235.1 Planctomycetota bacterium
GTTATCCATTCGCCGCCAAGAGCAATCTCGACCGGCGGCCCGCACCGCCGAACTCGCTTAAGAACAAGGTGCTTATTGTCGATACAATCGGAGAACTCGCCAACGTCTACGGGCTTGCTTCGGTCGCGTTCGTCGGCGGAAGCATCGCCGAGGTCGGCGGGCACAACGTTTTGGAGCCTGCGGCGCTGGGAGTGCCGACCCTTTTCGGGCCGCACACCGAGAGTTGCCGCGACAGCGCTGAGATGCTGCTTGGCTGCGACGCGGCCAAGTTGGTAACGAGCGCTTACGACCTTGAAAAGACCCTGGACTTTCTGTTCGACAATCCGCTCAAAACGGCGGACATGACGATGAGAGCGCGGGAAACGGTAAGGGAGCAAAAAGGTGCCGCGCAGCGTACTCTCGCCGCGCTCATTGACGAATTACCTGTATCTAACGCCTGAAAGGCTTGCAAATCACAATAAACAAGGAGAGTGTCTAATGACAAATAGACTTTTCACAAGCGAATCCGTCTCCGAGGGGCACCCCGACAAGGTAGCCGACCAGATTTCGGATGCAGTGCTCGACGCCATCATCGAGTGCGACAAAAAATGCCGCGTGGCCTGCGAAACGATGGTAACCACGGGCATGGCGCTGGTCGCGGGCGAAATCACGACCGACTGCTACATCGACATTCCTGCGCTGGTGCGCGAGACCGTCCGCGAGATCGGCTATACCGACCCGACGATGGGATTCGACTACAAGAGTTGCGCAATCCTGACCAGCATCGACAAACAGTCTCCCGACATCGCGCTGGGCGTCGACGAGACGAACAAACACGAGATGGGCGCGGGCGACCAGGGCCTGATGTTCGGCTACGCATGCAACGAAACCGAGGAACTGATGCCGATGCCGCTGATGTACTCGCACAAACTGCTGATCGAACTCGCCAGGATCCGCAAGAGCGGCGAACTCAAATACCTGCGGCCGGACTCCAAAAGCCAGGTAACCATCGAATACAAAGACGACAAGCCGCTGCGCGTCGACACGGTCGTCATCTCGACCCAACATACGCCCGACGTAAAGAGCGAGCAGATACGCAAAGACATAATCAAACTCGTCATCGACAAGATCATCCCCGCCAGGATGCTCGACGACAGGACGAAATACCACGTCAACCCGACCGGCCGCTTCGAGCACGGCGGCCCGGCAACCGACTGCGGCGTAACCGGCCGCAAGATCATCGTCGATACTTACGGCGGCATGGGCAGCCACGGCGGCGGCGCCTTCTCCGGCAAGGACCCCTCCAAGGTCGACCGCACCGCCTCCTACATGGGACGCCACATCGCCAAGAACATCGTCGCGGCGGGCATCGCCGACCGCGTCGAGGTACAGCTCGCCTACGCCATCGGCGTGGCCGAGCCGGTATCGGTCATGATCGACACCTTCGGCACGGGCAAGGCCGACAACGGCAAACTCGTCAAGGCCATTCGCGAGATATTCCCGCTCAAGCCCAAGCAAATGATCGAATATCTCGACCTGCTCCGGCCCATCTACCGCAAGACCGCCGCATACGGGCACTTCGGCAGGACGGGGCCGGAATTCACATGGGAAAAGATCGACAAGGTCAACGAACTCAAAGCCGCATGTGGCTTGTAAACGATACTGTCTTACGAACGGAGAACATTGATGAATTATGACGTTAAAGACCTTGGCCTTGCGGCGAACGGCAAGCGACGAATCGAATGGGCCGACAACGATATGCCCGTTCTTCAGAAAGTCCGCGAGCGTTTCGAGAAAGAGAAACCGCTCAAGGGCATGAACATGTCAGCGTGCCTGCACGTTACCGCCGAGACCGCCAACCTGATGCGCACGCTCAAGGCGGGCGGCGCGGAGATGATGCTGTGCGCCTCCAACCCGCTCAGCACACAAGACGACGTGGCCGCGGCCCTGGTCAAGGAATACGACATCGCCGTCCAGGCAATCACCGGCGAAGACCGCGACACCTATTACAGGCACATAAAGGCCTGTATCGAGCACAACCCGAACGTAACGATGGACGACGGCGCGGACCTGCTCTCGACCATACACAACGAGCATCCCGACAAGATCGCAAACATCAAGGGATCGATGGAAGAAACCACCACCGGCGTTATCCGCCTGCGCGCGATGGAAAAAGACGGCGCGCTAAAGATACCCGTCATCGCCGTCAACGACGCCGAAACCAAGCACTTCTTCGACAACCGCTACGGCACCGGCCAATCCACCGTCGACGGAATCATCCGCGCGACGGACGTGCTGTTCGCGGGCAAAAACGTCGTCACGGCGGGCTACGGCTGGTGCGGGCGCGGCTTCGCAATGCGCTCGCGCGGCATGGGCGCCAACGTCATCGTAACCGAAATCGAGCCAATCAAGGCGCTCGAAGCCATCATGGACGGTTTCCGCGTTATGCCGATGGCCGAAGCCGCGGTAATCGGCGACGTGTTCTGCACGCTGACCGGCGACATCAACGTCATCCGCCCCGAACACTTCAAGGTGATGAAAGACGGCGCGATCGTGTGCAACTCCGGCCACTTCAACGTCGAACTCGATCTCGAAGGCCTGGCCAAGATCGCCAAAACGATCAACCGCAAAGTCCGCAACTTCGTCGACGAATACGTCCTCGACGGCGGCAAACGCGTTTTCATGCTGGCCGACGGACGGCTGATAAACCTCTCCGCCGCCGAAGGCCATCCGGCATGTGTCATGGACATGAGTTTCGCCGTCCAGGCGCTGGCGACCGAGTGGTGCATGAAGCCCGAGGTCAAACTCGAAAACAAGGTCTACACGGTGCCCGACAGCATCGATGAATGGGTCTCGCGACTCAAACTCGAAACGATGGGCATCAAGATCGACACCCTCACCCCCGAGCAGGTCAAGTACCTCGCCTCGTGGGAGATGGGCACGTAAAAACGACGAACCAAAAACAAAAGCCGGCCTCCGCAAAGAAGCCGGCTTTTTTATTTCTTATTATTTTCCCGGAAAATTGGAACTTTTTGCCCCTCTTCTCGTCTAATAGATTGCAGGGAAGGGCCTCCAACACCCGCCTTTCTCTTAAACACTTGCGAAATGATTTCATAGAAAGAGGATATTATGAAAGATCTACTTCTCCGTTTTGGCCTTCTGGCAGCGGTTTTAGCAATCGTTTCCTTCGCCGGGTGCTCAGCAAATAACCGGCAGCCAAAGGATACAATCGACAAAAGGCCCGATATCGAAGCAAACGACGACGACAAGGGCATTGATAAAGAGGCGCTCATCAATTCCCTTTCCCCCCGCTCCGTAAAACTTAATTACGAAACATACAAAAAAATCCCCGGCCCCGTGCTAAAACGGCTCATCACAAACAAAGACACGGGCTATTACATCGTTCAATACAAAGACAATGCCCGAAAAGAATGGCTGGATGAGATTCAAAAACTCGGCGGGATCGGTCTGGGCGACTATTATCGCGGGCACGGCGCCCTCTATAAAATCGATCCCGCAAACAGGGAAGATGTGGCGAAGTTGGAATTCGTCGCCAGAGTATATGTCTTCGAGAACATCTTCAAATTATCCCCGGACATGATCGATCAATTCGCAAGAGACGGACTCTCCAATCCCGACAGAACAATGAAATTGAAAGTTATTGTGTTTGAAAACATTGATGAAGTAATCAAACAAATTGAGGAATTGGGCGGGAAAATTGATTCAACCGACAGGACTCCGAATAGAACCGGAACAAGAATACGTGCAGACATCGCCGTATCAAAAATTATCGATATCCTGCAAAATCCTTATGTAAAATACGTAAATGAGTACCAGCAGAAACGAATAGGTCCTCCAGGATGGCGTCCGCCGCACGAAAGGAAGGAGGTCGAATGAAATCAAAAGAAATGCTTCGCAAGACGTTACAGTGCGCGCTCACAGGTGCCGCCCTGTTCTTCGCCGGGTGCCTCGCAAAAGAAAACCCGCCGGAGCCGCCGAATGTTGCGGCACGGCATACCTTGCCCGAAGAGCATCTGGTCGAAAAGACATACAAAGCAAAACTTGGAAGGATGAATGGGACCGATAGGTATTATCTTCAGATTGACGGTATGGGCTGCTATGCGCGAACGATCGCCGACCCCAACGCTGGATTCAGAGATAAGATAACAGGTGTGTGGAGCACAGGATGGGGAACCGAAGATTATCCTGCCAGTTTCACCCAGTATTTATTCCTGGAACTGCTGCCGGACAACAGTGCAACATACCGGGTTGAAAACGGCCGCGAAGTATTAACTGCGGTCGCGGCTGCTGCTGACGCGCTTCTATACAAGGTTAAAAACGGCTGCGATATGTTAACCGGTAAAAATCCACCCGTGATATTTGTAAAGAGCAAAGTGTTCGGTCCTTACCGGGGGAAGTGGAAAATCACCGGCGACAACACTATCGAAATCAGATTATATCTGCCAAAAGACGATCACTTTTGGACAAAACCATAAGATTGTTAAATCGGTATTGTCTTTTTTCCATATCGACAAAATCGCCCTGCCAGGCTGATTTCCAATTACCCCGGCAACCACACAGCACAAGACCCACCAGACAAAAAAACGCCGGCGGGCGGATTGGTCGTCGGCATTTCTTATTTATCATTATTTTTCGGCTCTAAATGATTTCGTGTATCATTACCTTTCCCAGTCCTCATTGTTCCCGCAAATAGATATTACCGAGTTCTTGCCAGAACAAAACAATCCGCTATAATCACGCGGAAACTTTTTGCCGCAAAATGAAAACGAAGAGACGACCTTGACCAAACTAACCGAAAAGACCGTCGCCTGGCTCCTCACCCACCCGCTGGTCTGCTCGCTCGTCGCGATACTGGTGGTGATCGCAGGCGCGTGGGGCATAACCGGCATCAAAACCGACAACACGCTGGAGTCATGGTTCAATCCTCACGACAAACACCTCGCCGAATACAACGACTTCATCGAAAGATTCGGCTCGGAGCAGTTCATCCTCGTCATTACCCGCTGCGACGACATTTACAATCCGCAAGCCGTCGCCGCCGACCGCGCGCTCGCTGCGAAATTCGCCGCAGTCGACGGCATACGCGAGGTGGGTTGCATGAGCCGCGTTCTGGATGAATTGGAAATCAACGACGGGGACGCGAAAAGATATTTCGCGAACCTGGAGTTGTTCAAGCGAATGATCGTCGCCGAGGACGGAAAGTCGTGCGCGCAGTTCCTGATGCTGAACAAAGACATCTCCGACCGCCGCAGCGCGATCATGACGGACACCTACGGCGTACTGCGCGAGACCTTCGCCGACGACAACGACTGGCACGTTACCGGCGCGACGCCGGTCAACGTCGAGGTCAACAACGCCACCAAACGCCAGACCGCCATTATCATGCCTTTCATGATCGTCGTCTCGGCGCTGATTTTGTTCCTGCTCTTCCGCCGACTCTCCGGAGTGATCCTGCCGGTGCTGGGCGCGGCGGTCTCGGTCGCGGCGACGGTGTTCCTGTTTCGCATCAGCGATAAATCGATGAACCTCGTAACGATGATGATTCCGCCGCTGGTGTTCTTCCTCAGCCTCTCGGCCGCGATCCACATCCTCTCCGCGATTCGCCGTAATCCGCCTAAGGCGGACGCCGACGGCAACGACCTGCGCACAGCGATAATCCGCGCCTGCGCCACGGTCGGCTCGCCGTGCTTCTTCGCCTGCTTCACGACCGCGGCGGGCTTCGCCTCGCTGACGGTGAGCAAGGTCTCACCAGTACGGGACCTGGCGATTTTCGGCGCGGCGGGGATCATGATCTCGTTCTTCGCGATTTTCCTGGTCGTGCCGCTGGGCTATTTCTTTCTCGGCCGCGTGCAATGGCTCGCGCTCACCCCCGCCCCCAAGCGCAAGACCGCCTGCAAGGCCCCGGGCAAAATCACCTGCGCCACGGCTATCGTCCTCAGCGTACTTGTGGCCACGGGCGCGCTCGTCTCGCTGCAATGGATCGAGTCCGACGCCAACACGCTCAGTTTTTTCCCAAAGAACACGCCCGTCGTGGTCGCGGCGATGGTCGCGGCCAAGGACTTCTCCGGCGGCACCACCTGCGAGATCGTCCTCAATCTCAAGCAGCCCTACTACGAAGAGGACTCGCTGGAAGCGGTGCGGCAGATGCAGGATTTCCTCAACGAGCAGCCCGAAGTCAAAAAAACCGTCTCGTACATCGACTTCGCGAAGGCCGCAAACTATTCGCGCGAAAAAAAATACGACCCCGCCTCATACGCTCTCCCGCAGGACGGTGAGGTAAAAATCGCGGGCAGAAAAGTAAACATCCCCTACCGACGAATTTTCCTCACCGCCCTCAAAGAAAAACTCCCCACGTGGAAAAATTACGTTACGCCCGACGACAC
>JAUWEX010000262.1 GCA_030607235.1 Planctomycetota bacterium
AGCCAACATCGACGGACAGCGCTGCTACATAAGGGACGTGGCGAAGGTGGACATGGCCACGGAGGAATTGAGAAAGACGGCCACCATAGACGGGCGTCCCGCCGTCGCGATCAAAGTCGTAAAAAAATCCGACGCCAACGCCGTACGGGTCGTGGACAAAGTTCGCGAAACCCTTGAGGATTTGCGCCAAACCATGCCCGGCGGCATGGAACTGGTCTGGGTTACCGACGACGCGACCTTCATTCGCGCCACCAACGAGAGCGCCTGGATAAACATCGGCCAGGGCATTTTCCTCACCGCGCTGGTTCTGTTCTTCTTCCTTTACGATTTCCGGGCATTGATCGTCGTATCGATAACGATGCCCCTGACGGTAGTCATCGGCCTGTTCTTCATGCATCTGGCCGGTTTCTCGCTGAACACCTCGACACTGATCGCCATCGGCATGTCGATAGGCATTCTGGTTACGAACTCTATCGTCGTACTGGAAGGCATCGTCAAGCGCCTCAACAAAACCGGCGATCCCAGGACCGCGGCCATGCTGGGTGCATCGGAGACCTTTATCGCCGTCCTGGCCAGCGCTGGAACCAACATAGTCGTGCTCTTCCCGCTGGCCATGATGAAAACCAAGGTCGGGCAATTCATCGGGCCTTTGGCTTTAACCATGTTAATCATGACTGCGGTCTCGCTATTCATTTCCTTTACGCTTACGCCAATGCTGTGCTCCCTGCTGCTCAAGCCCCAAAAGGGCGAGCGGCGCGGCCTGCTGGCGAAAATGGAAACGGGCTGGAACAAAGGCTTCGACCGGGTTGTCCGCGCCTTCAGGTCCGTTCTCCAGTTCAACGAGCGCCATCGCTGGGCCGCGATAGTTACGCTGCTGGTGATTGTCGGGATGTTCGTCCACGCCATAAGTTGCGATGTGGGATTTGGGTTTGCCACCACTCCCGACCGCGGCGAATTTTCCGTCAAACTCGAATACCCCACGTACTACAACATCGAACATACCCAGGAAGCGGTTCGGCAGGCAGAGCAACGACTAAAAGACATTCCGCATCTGAAACATATTCTGACCACCACCGGACGCGTACAGGGCGTTATCGGACAGGCATCAGAAGGCGTCTACCTCGCGCAAATTCTCCTGCGCTTCGACGACCGCACGGAGCGGGATTTGACAGCGGACGATCTGCTGCGGCAAATCCGACAGCGGGTTTCCGATCTACCCGACCCGATATCGACGGCAACCGTAACCTCCATCATCGGCGGCCAGCACACGCCGGTGGAAATGGAGATATCGGGCGAAGACCTGGCCACACTGGACAAACTGGCCGAAAAGAGCGTCGGACTCGCCAGAAACATCGACGGATTCAGAGACATCAACAGCACGGTGCGGTCAGGCAAACCCGAACTGCGCGTAATCCCCAAACGGGACATCCTCAGCGACCTCAACATGCCAGCCCGCGGTCTCGGCCTGACTTTGCGCGGCAACATCGAGGGCCTCGAAGCGGGCAACTTTACCAGGGGCGACCGAAATTACGACATCGTCGTAAAGTTTGACGAGCGATGGGGCCGGCAGCAGGTCGCCGCTTTTCAAATGCCCGGCGAACCGGGGCACCCCGTGCGGCTGGAAAATTTCGCCACCGTCAAATCGGGCCATGCCCCTATCCAGATCATCCGCAAAAACAAACAACGAATAGCCAAACTCTACGCCACCCTGTCCGAGGACTTGCCGCTGGGAACGGCGGTGGACAAATTATCGGAAGCCGTCGACCAAAAAGCGGAACTGCCTCCGGGCTACCGCTACGAATTCTCCGGTGAATACGAGGCAATGGCCGAGGCCAACGCCGGATTCGCCGAGGCGCTCTTGATCTCGGTGGTACTCGTAATTCTGACGCTGGCCGCAATTCTGGAATCATTCAAGCAGCCGTGGCTGATCCTGGTTGCTCTTCCGCTCGCGCTGATCGGCGTTATGTGGTCGCTCGCGTTGGCCGGAATGGATTTGGACATGTTCGTAATCATGGGCATGGTAATGATGGTCGGTATCGTAGTCAACAACGCCATTCTCATCATGGATCAATTCAACGTTCACGTGGCCGAAGGCATCCCCAGACACAAAGCAATGATAACCGCCACCTGCGAGCGCTTCCGCCCGGTCGTGATGATCACGATAGCGGCCGTACTCGGTATGCTGCCGCTGGCGTTGGGGCAGGGTATCGGCGCCGAAATGCGCAACGGAGTCGGATTTGCAAGCGCCGGGGGAATCCTGATTTCAGGCGTCCTGACACTCGTCGTTCTGCCCATTATCTACGACCTGTTCACGCGAGGTCGGAACCGAAGGCGGTAACGGAAAGCAGCGACGAAAGCGACAAAGAGTAAGTAAGTAAAGGCAAAACCCGACAAAGGAAACAAATTTTACCCTCCTCGGTAACCGCGCCGAGCGAATTCGACCGGAGGCAATAGGGGCGATCAGACGATACGGGAAGTGTTTTTGAAGTGGAATTTTGCGACTTTTGCGAGTTCCTCTATCCCAAAGGATTTCACGAACTTCCGGCCGACCGTATCGACGCGCAAAGAAGCGCCTTTTGGCAAAGTCGTGCCGTATTTTGACGAAAGGGTTTCCAATTCGTCGAGGAATCTCGCGCGAGCCACAATCGAAGCCGCCGCCACCGCCGGAATCGTCTCGGCGCGCGGTCGCTGCTCTAACGCAATCCCCCGGCCGCGCTTCATCAACTCCCGCTCGACAAAAGACCGGCTGCCGAACTGGTCCGTCAGCGCGCGCTCGCACTCCACCCTCTCAAGAAGGTCCTCAATCACCCGCGCGTGCGCCCAACCGAGAATGTTGTTGACGTTTCCTATCCGCGT
>JAUWEX010000169.1 GCA_030607235.1 Planctomycetota bacterium
GACGCGATATACAAAATGAAAGAAGACGCTGCCTTGCGGCGGCGTATTGCAGAGGCCGGCCTTGCCAGGATTCAGGAATTTGCCTGGTCGCGGCTATGCGACAAGTTCGAAGACCTGTTCCGCGAGAAGGGCCTGTTGTGAAAAATGCGCTGGGCGGAGGTACCGGGTGTCATATCTTATGAAAATCATATCGGGCAAATCAAAGACAACATCGACTATCCTCTCCATCGCATTGTCCTGGCCGATAGGCTTGTTGATTGGCATAACGTTTTTGTTTGGCGGAATGTGTTGTCGGGCCTGGCAGGCATCCGATCCCGATAGTGCTGTGCGGTTGGAGCGGGCACGGTCGATGCTGAAGGCGCTTGGAGATGATTTGCACGAGGCCCGGGCGGCGGAAAGAATGCAGGAATTGTTTCCGGAAGGCGACGTGTATACGTTGACGCTTTATTCATGCGGTTTGGTTAATGTGTGCCTGGCTTGTCCGCAGGATCAATCTTATCGCAAAATGGCCCGAAGCGAAATTCTGTGGGTTCTTGATCGGCTGCAGGAACCGGCTGTTGTCAGGAAATTCCCCGATACGGAAGTTGCCAACGGTGTTTATTTTTTGTCGCACAGGACCCAGCTCATTGCGGGTTTACATTTGATCGACACCGCGCCTTCGCTCATGCTAACACGTGAATATCACGATAACTGTCAAAGATTAGCCCAGGCGATCTTGGATTCGCCGTGGGGGTTGCTGCAGAGTTACCCCGGTGGCTGCTGGCCTGCGGACAATATACTGGCGCTACGTTGTCTGGCGCTGCACGATATGCAATTTCACACAGACTACAGTGTCGCTATCGAGAAAACTCTGGGCTGGGTGCGTGCTAATCTGGATATTGATACAGGCACGATTCCGCACCGTGTAAGCGCGGCGACGGGGGCGGTGATAACTCCAACGCGCGGCTGCACGATGGTGTTGTCGTTGCAGTATTTGATTGATGTGGATATTGATTTATTCAACCAGCAATACCGTAGAATGCGAGAACACTTTTTGGGTGATGTGTTGGGAATCACTCCATGGCGGGAGTATCCCAAGGGACGCAATGGTTGTGGCGATGTTGATTCCGGGCCGATAATATTTGGCGGAGGCGCTTCGGCGACAGGCGTGGGCGCAGGCACGGCTCTGCTTGCCGGTGATATTTCATCATACGGCAAGCAAATGGCTATTGTTGAAGCATTTGCATTTCCGTCACGACGTGCTGGCGGCAGGCGCTATTGGAATGGGATATTGCCGGTGGCCGATGGTTTTGCAGTTTGCAGTTTTTCGGCTATCTCATGGAGAGGCGCAAAACCCGATGCGGCATTGGCGACACAACCCGTCAGGCCATGGGCATTGATCGGAGTTTTGTCGGCAATATATTTTCTTATTGGATTTTTTCTGGTGATGCCGGCCATTACAGCGATACGATCGCAACGTAGCGCCGCAAGCGCAACTCATCCGATGTGGCGCATAGTCGAAATTTCCATAAAAGTGTTGCTCTTGTGTTTGTTGATTTGGTCCACAATCCTGTTTATCCCGATTTGGTGTGTGGTGTGGGGGCTTTGTGCAGTAGTGCGAAGATTTCTGTTGAACAAGCCCGGCGCAGCTTCCGACGAGGATTGACAAATCGCACAAATTATTTATGATAAATTCCTTTGTGTTTTTAACCGCAAGAAAGGGTTGGGATAATGCCGCCGAAATTATTAGTCGACATAGATGACATTGATTTTAGCCGCGACCAGTTCGATATCGAGGCGATCAGAAAGTACAACCGGCAGCGCTATGAGATGGAGCATCTGTCGGGTATCGTGAAATTCGATATGGACGAAGGCGTGATAGTGGGCTACAAGGACGTCGCCGACGATGAATTCTGGATCCGCGGTCATGTCCCCGGCAGGCCGCTTATGCCCGGCGTGATTATGTGCGAAGCCGCCGCGCAGTTGTGTTCGTTTTACTACATGAAATCCCTGCCCGATGCCGAAAACAGGTTTTTGGGCTTTGGCGGGATGCAGGATGTGAAATTCCGCGGTGTTGTAGTGCCCGGCGACAAACTTGTACTCCTCGCGCGCAAGGTCGAGATAAAGGAGAGACGTGCGATCTTCGACACACAGGGCGTCGTTGACGGCAAGCTGGTTTTTCAGGCCCGAATTATCGGCATGCCTGTTTAAGCGTGCCCGCCAAACTTGCCGCCTGTTTTGACTTGCAACCAAACAAGAGATAAGCCAGCGCTTGTCGGAAGACACCCGGCGGGCGTTGTTTTTTGCCGCGGATTTCGATTCGGCCTCGGCCTGGCCGAGGGCCGGCGATTTCGGAAAAGAAAAAATTGTTGTTGACCTTTTCACACAGGTTGTTACGATACTAAATAGGATATGCCTTTTATCCCTGCAAGGTATATCCATCAAATAACGCCGGGGCTGATGGTTTTCTTTTCACAAGAAAAGAGCCTAATGGAGAACATCAATATGGCAACAGGCACTGTTAAGTGGTTCAGCGATGAAAAGGGCTACGGATTTATCGTACCCGACGAAGGCGGTAGCGACCTTTTCGTTCATCGCACGAATCTACAAGAAGGTGTGCAAATGCTTCAGGAAGGCCAGAAGGTCGAATTCGAACTTGGCGAAGGCCGCAAGGGCGCCGAAGCCACCGAAGTTCGCGCTATCTGACTTTCCCTACTCTTTTTTTTGTACCAATTGTTTGCTGGTTCCGGCCGAGAGCCGGGATTGTTGAAGCTTGCATTCAAAACAGACACCCGACGGAATCGTTTCCACCGGGTGTCTGTTTCTTTGTGCTGTTGCTTACGGCAGCGTAACGGCGATAATCTGCGAACACCGGCCGTATACCGGAGCCCCGGTATGCGGCGTGATTATGAAATAAAACGTGCCGCCGACATCGGGTTAAGAAGATTATTCTATTTTTCTTTTGTCTCCAGCCACGCCTCCGTGCCGATTGCGGCGCGTTTTTTCAATTCTTCGCAGCGATCCAGCACCGCCTGCTTCGCCTCGTCGGGGCCGAGCGCGGGGTCGTGGAATTCGTTGAACAGTTTGCACGGCAACTGCGCGCAGTGCCCACAATGTTCGAGTTCGTTTTTGTTCACGGCGCAATCGTACAGCGGGCAGATATCGATCTTCATCAGCGCCGTCCAGAACGGCTTGCCTTTTACCTCGCCACAGCCGCCGCTGCAATTCTCGCCAAGATGCTCGCATTCTCCGCAGTAAAGCCCGCACGGCGGCGCGTAATCGTTATTCGTCATTGTTGCCGTCCTCCGGAAATATAATCGATCACCCGGATTATACAATTCAAATGCAGGCAATCAAAGCGTCTTGACAAACCATGTGTTTATATTAACAAGTCTCTGTAGTAAAATTCCCATCTTCTATCCAATCGATTTCCTGCGCGACCGCGCCGAACATGCCCTCTGCCTCCTCCTCGCCTGCGTATTTTTCGCGCATCTTTGCGATTTCGGCCTCAATCGGAATGCAGCAGTCCCACCGCGCCCGCGCAGCGAAGGAGGGAGGCAGTTCTGTTTGCGGGAACCGCCTCACAAAGGTGGCGGGACGCATTACTGGCAAAAAAATGAACTCCATGCTAGGATATTTTGACGGCGTGCCAGCCGTGATCCAACAGTCGGTAACATATCTGGAATGGTGAAAAATGTAACGACATTTTTGCCTTTGGCCGAGCGGGGACGCCCCGCAGCAAATAGGGAAGTAACCACTCATTTCAAGACCCGCGCCCTGCTTTTTGCCTAACGGCAAAAAGAGGCCGGGTGCTTGCACCCACTGACGAAAAGTGAAGCGACTGCGCTTTTTCGCCGTAAGGTGAAAAACAAGGAGCGAGTTTTGGAATAGGTGGAAAATCGTTTTCCTGCGGACGTTGTCCGCTGGCGGACGGGGATGCCCTGCGGGCGGGCGGTGCCCGCTTACAAACGAGGAGTATGCACATATTACAACTACCCGCTACGCTGCTTTTCGCCTTTTGGCGAAAAGGGCACTTGCTTGCACCCACTGGCAATTTGGGCAAGTGTGTTTTGTGGTTGAAGCGTTTAGAAATAAGGGCAATCCGCCTGAGGCGGACGCCATTCTTTGGTGTGCCTATTTGATGCGCCTCCTCACCGCCGCGCTTATCACAGTGTTTTCAACACGGTAGGG
>JAUWEX010000369.1 GCA_030607235.1 Planctomycetota bacterium
AGAGAAAGTCGGTTATAAAAATATCGAAATAGCCGAAAAGACCGAAACGAAAGAAGGCAAGGAAATAAAATACGAAACCGTAACTTTGAAAAACGGCGCACAGATTGATCTCGGCGGAATCGCCAAGGGCTACGCGGTCGATAAGGCCGTGGAAGTTTTGCAGAGCGCGGGGATCAAGGCGGGCTGCGTCGAGGCCGGAGGCGATCTGCGCGTGTTCGGCGATTTGCCCGGCTCGCAGGGCTGGCCCGTTGCGGTCAGGCACTACGCCGGCAAAAACGAGAAAATGGAATATCTTTCCCCGCAAAACAAGGCTATCGCCACATCGGGCGAATACGAGCGTGGCTTTACCATCGGAGAGATCCGCTATTCACATATAATCAATCCCAAGACCGGTCGACCTATCACGAATTTTTGCAGCGTTTCGGTGATGGCTCCCGACTGCGCCACGGCCGACGCTCTGGCGACGGCTATCAGCGTTCTCGGCCCGGAAAAAGGTCAAGAACTCATTGACGAATACTATACCGACAAAGAAACAAAAGAAGCCACATGCGCCTTTCTCGTAGTCTGGCCAACGAAAGGCTGGGTCGAGGAAAGCAAGCGATAATTTTCTTCGGCGGGTTGTTAAAGCAATTTAAGATTTTGTCTTCCACCGCAGAGGCGCGGAGAGCACAGAGATTTTTTCTATCCACAGATATTCCTTTCCGCATCAGGTGGATTACGCCGACTTCGCAGAAATTCAAAATAATCCGGGAATCGGTGGTTATAGTCTGATTTTTCTATGCTGAGAAGGACACATCGCGAATCCGCGCACAAGATTTGCCAGTGGGTGGAAGCGCCCGGCTTCTTTTTGCCGAAGGGCAAAAAGTAGGGCGCGAGTATTGGAATGAGTGGTTATTTCCCTATTTGCTGCGGGGCGTCCCCGCCTACATCGCGCGCAGGCGCTTGATCCGCTCGCCGATGGGCGGGTGTGTGCTGAACATCGACTGGGCGCGTTTTTCAAACGACTTAATCGGGTTGACGATGTAGAGATGCTGCGTGGCGCGGTTGGCGGCTTCGAGCACCTCGCGGTCGCCGCTTATCTTTTTGAGCGCGTTCGCCAGGCCCTCGGGGTAGCGCGTCAGTTTCACCGCCGAGGCATCCGCAAGATATTCCCTCTGCCGCGAGACGGCTAATTGCAGTATCTTGGCGAACAGCGGCGCAAGTATCGCCAGGAACAACCCGACCACCAGGAAGACGATCTCGGCGCTGTTGCCTCCGCGGCTGCTCCTGCGCCGCCTGCCGCCGCCGAAAATCAACGAATAACGGAACATGTCGCACATCAGCACGACCAGCCCCACCATGATCCCCATCATCATCGCAAAGAGGATATCGCGGTTGAGTATGTGGCTGATTTCGTGGGCCATGACGCCCTGCAACTCGTCGCGGTTGAGTTTGCGCATCAGGCCGGTCGTTATCGCGAGGCGCGCGTCCTTGATGCTTCGGCCGGTGGCGAATGCGTTGGGTGCGGAGTCTTTTATGACGTAAACGCGCGGCATCGGCACTCCCGCCGCGATCGACATCTCCTCGACGACGTTGTACAACTGCGGCGCGTCCTTCTTCTGAATCTCTTTGGCCTTGCTCGCAAACAGCAGCGCCGACGAGCCGCCGAAAAAGGCGATCAGCGTCATCGCAATCGCCGCCGCGCCCGCTGCGACCAAGCCGATTATGGGGGATCCCCAGAAACAGCCGAACACGTAACCAATCGCGGTAATCAGGAGCGCGAAAATAATGATGAGCAGCCATGTGTTGCGCTTGTTTTGCGCAATCATTTCGTGCATTGTTGCCATTATTTAGAACTCAACTTTTGGCGCTTCGCGGTGTGCCTCGTCCTGCAACTCGAACATCTCGCGCGGCTTGTGGCTGCTCATGCCCGCGACGATGCTGTTGGGGAAGACCTGCTGGCGCGTGTTGT
>JAUWEX010000099.1 GCA_030607235.1 Planctomycetota bacterium
TGTTGTGGACGCTGGACAATTCGCGCCGCGAATATGCCTGTTTGCTGGGTGCGTGGGACGGCGCGGTTTACCTTTCGGGTGAAAAATGCGCGGCCTTTGCCTGCGCCGACGGCAGACCGCTGTGGCGCAACAGGCCCGACGCACCGGACTTTTACGGGCGCGGCGCGCTTGCGGGCAAGACGCTGCTGGTGCCCGCCCGCGACGGGCTGTACGCGCTCGATACGGTTACCGGCGTGAGATTGAGAGGGTCCGGTATCGAAAAGCCGTCGGCGGGATATTTTGGTACGATTCTTTTTTACGGCGATCGAATGTTAGCGGTTTCCCAAGACCGCATTACCATATATAATCGTGCCAAACAGGCATCAGACAACAGGTGAACAAAACGATTGGAGGAAAAGCAGTAATGACGGATCCACGCATCGAAAAATTCGCAGATGTTCTTGTCTATTATTCGACGGAGGTCAAAAAAGGCGAGACGATTATCGTCCGCGGTGAGCCGTCGGCCGAGGACCTGATTTGCGAGGTGTACCGCAGGGCAGTCGCGGAGGGCGCGCACGTGCGCGTGAAGATGGGCCTGCCGGGTGCGGACGAGATTTTTTATTCCGCGGCCGGCGACGAGCAACTCGATTACCTTTCGCCGATAGACCAGTTCGAGATCGAACACGTCGACGCGCTTATCGGCATCCGTGCCGAATCCAACACGCGCTCCATGACCGCGATTGCGCCGGACAAGCAGGTGCGTCGATCGCGCGCGCTCAAGCCGATACGTGACGTGGTGCTGGGCAAGGTTCGCTGGTGCGGCACGCTGTACCCCACGCCGGCTTACGCGCAGGACGCCGAGATGAGCACCGCCGCGTTCCGCGAATACGTGTTTCAGGCGATGTTTCTCGACAAGGACGATCCGATAGCCGAGTGGCGCAAACTTTCCGAGCGGCAGGGCAAACTGATCGACTCGATCAAGAACGGCAAGGAGATACACCTCAAGGCCGAAGGCACGGACCTGAAATTCCGCGTCGACGACCGAATCTGGATCAACAGCGACGGCAAGCACAATATGCCCAGCGGCGAGATTTTCACCACGCCGATCGAAGACTCCGCCGAGGGCGTGGTTGCCTTTTCGTATCCGGTGGTAACCGGCGGGCGCGAGATCGAAGGCATCAGGCTGGTGTTCAAGAAGGGCGTTGTGGTAGAGGCGAGCGCGACGAAAAACGAGGAATATCTCAAGAAGATGATAGCCCTCGACGCAGGCTCAAATAAACTCGGCGAGATCGGTATCGGCACCAACTACGGCATCGACCGTTTTATCAAGACGATTTTGTATGACGAGAAAATTGGCGGCACGATTCACCTGGCGCTGGGCAACGCTTACCCGGAGACCGGCGGCAAGAACGTCTCCGCGCTGCACTGGGACATGATCTGCGACCTGCGCAGGGGTGGGCAGATGCTGGTCGACGGCGCGGTCTTCCAGAAAGACGGCGAATTCCAGGCATAACGGCAAGCAAAACGAAAACGCCTGACTTTTCGGTCAGGCGTTTTTTTTGTGTGGTTGTGCGGCCGCGATTACGTGGTGCTTTTTGACGGCCGCTTGTCGTCTTTGAGGATGTTCAGCGGCGCGCCGACGCCGAAGACCTTTCGCGGCGGGGCGATCGTTTCGCCTTTGGCGATGACGACGATTCCGCCCGGGCTGACGAAGAAGCGTTTTTTGTCTTCTTCGTGATCGTAGCCGATAATCGTGCCTTCGGGGACATTGACGCCTTTGTCGATGATCGCGCGGCGGATGCGGCAGTGGCGACCGATGTTGACGCGGTTGAAGAGAACCGATTCGACGACGTTGGAGTAGGAATTGACCCTGATGTCGGGCGAGAGCACCGAGCCGTCGACTTTGCCGCCACTGATGATGCTTCCGGCGGAGACGATGGAGTCCACCGCTATGCCGCGCCGACCACCTTCTTTCTTGGTCTGGGCGAAGACGAATTTCGGTGGCGGAGCCTGTACCTGCAAGGTGCGTATGGGCCAGTCTTCGTCGTAGAGGTTGAGCAGCGGCGATACGTTGACCAGGTCCATGTTGGCTTCCCAGTACGAGTCAATCGTGCCCACGTCGCGCCAGTATTTGGAGCGGTTTTTGTTTTCGTCTTTGAACGGGTAGCAGAACCCGCGATGGGTTTTGATGATTTTCGGGATTATGTTTTTGCCGAAGTCGTGATCAGAGTCGGGGTCTTTGGCGTCCTCGGCAAGCGCGTTGTACATGACATCCGAGGAGAAAATATAAATCCCCATCGACGCCAGGCAGATGTCCGGGTTGCCGGGTATTGGTTTGGGGTTGGAGACTTTTTCCTGGAATCCGGTTATGCGGCTCGATTCGTCGATTTCGATTACGCCGAATTCCTTGCTTCGTTTGATCGGCTGTTCGAGCGCGGCGACGGTTACGTCGGCCTTGTTTTCGAGATGGAACTGGAACATCTTCATATAGTCCATTTTGTAGATGTGATCGCCGGCCAGGATAAGTGTATAGGGCCGGTTCGCGCGGCGTATGGAATAGAAGTTCTGGTAGACCGCGTCGGCTGTGCCCAGGTACCAGTCGGTGCTGATGCGCTGCTGCGGCGGGATTGCGTCGATGTACTGTCCCAGTTCGGAGGACAGGAAGTTCCAGCCGCGCTTGATGTGGCGCTCCAGCGAGGCGCTCTTGTATTGCGTCAGCACCAGAATGTGCCGCTGGTCGGAGGTGATGCAGTTGTTTAGCGTAAAGTCGATGATGCGATAGATGCCGCCGAAGGGCACGGCGGGTTTGGCGCGATCGCGCGTCAGGGGGTGCAGGCGCGCCCCGCGGCCGCCGGCCATGATGACGGTATAGAGGTCAGAGGATCTCATGTTTGCTCTCCCGTTTTCGTTTCTCAATCGACCGGCGCGAAGACACCGTAGTCGATCTCCCCAAAGATATTGTCGAGCGATTCGATTTCGCTCAGCCAGCCTTCGTTCACCGTGCCGGACTTGATTTCGTCGTAGAGGCGGCTGAAGCGGTTGATGTGCGTGTTGAAGCGTTTTATCGCGTAGGGCACCATCGTGTTGGTGGTGATGATGAAGGCCCAGTCGCTGCTCTGCGCCAGAAGTATCTCGCGCGCGGCCTGTTTGAGCGCGCGCTGGATCAGGCCGTTGTCGGTCGAGTGATTTGCGACGAGTTCGACCATCCTGTCTTCGGCTTCGTGCATGTGGCGATACATCCACTGGTTGTCGGCGTTGAGCCACACCAGGTTGTAACCGCCCGCGCCCCAGGTGCTCATGGTCGGCTGTTGGACTTGGTTGGTCCTGTTCATCTCCAGGTATTCCGAGCAGGTGATGAGCGAGAAGACGTTTTGGTCGTAGCGGATTTTGCGGATCATGTAATCCAGAAACTGCGGTCCCTCGAACCACCAGTGCCCGTAGAGTTCGGCGTCGTAAGGCGCGACGACGATGGGCTTGCGGTCCATGATGCCGGCGAGGTGCTTGATTTGCTGTTCGCGGTTGAACACGAAATTGCCCGCGTGCTCGGCTGCTCTTTCGATCGCCTCGGACGAGTTGTATGGCTCCTTGCCGGAGAGGTCGACCTTGCCGGTGATTTTGTGGTACTTGATGCCGAGGTTGCGGCGCACGCCGTCGGGGTGCAGGTACGGCTTGACGTATTCGTATTTGCCGTCGTAGCCGAGGTCGCGGTAGAACTCGCGGTAGCGGTAGTCGCCGGGGTAGCCTTCCTGCGAGGACCAGACTTGGCGGCTGCTTTCGATGTCGCGCGCGAACACGGCCACACCGTTGCGGCAGACCACCGGCGCGAACTGGCCGTACTTGGGCTGCGGCGAGCCGTAAAGGATTCCGTGCGTGTCGAGGAAGAAATACTCGATGCCTTCTTCGGCCAGGTATTTTTCGTCGCCCGGCTCGTAGCCGCACTCCGCCAGCCATATTCCGCGCGGCGAGCGGCCGAAGTGTTTGCGATAGTTGTTCGCGGCTACTTTTATCTGGGCGCGCTTGGCTTCCTTGCGGACGATTAGCGGCATGAAACCGTGAGTCGCGGTGCAGGTGATGATTTCGAGGACGCCGAGGTCCTGGAATTTCCTGAAGGCGTTGAGGATGTCGCGGTCGTACTGCTTTTCGAAGATGTCCTGCGCGGTGCGGAAGTGCCTGTGGTACATCTTGGCGGTCTCGTGAAACTCCGGCATATCCCTGGTGCGCTCGACTTCTTTCTCGCACAGTTCGATCAGGCGCGCGCCGTGCTCGACGTATCGCTGCTGCAACAACGGGTCGGCGAGCATCTCGCACAGCGGCGGAGTGATGGTCATCGTGATACGGAAGTCCACTCCGTCGCGCACCAGCCCGTCGAAGACCTGGATGAGGGGTAAGTAAGTCTCGCTAATCGCCTCGAACAGCCAGTCTTCTTCGAGGAACCTGTCGTATTCGGGGTGGCGAACGAAAGGAAGATGAGCGTGCAGCACTATCGCCATGTGGCCTTGAGCGTTTTTGTCGGTCATGTTTTTCCGCGTGTTCCAAATGTCATCGAACTGAGAGATCCGTAAATGTTTTGCCCGCTGACCAGCGAGCCCGAGAACAACGCCTCGCTGAGAATGCTGCCCGAGATTATGCCCATGCTCGCGCCGAGGTGTTGCGCGATGAAGCGTTTTTCGTCGAAGCCGCCCCGCAGCAGTAACTGGCGGAATTTTTCGCTGAGCATCATCCACTCGCTGTCGATCTCGCCGGAGACGGCGTCGCGTGGAGTGCGAATGACATTGGATTGCAGTATCCAGACGTCCCGGCCGTTGACGCGAACGCCGATTTCGACGCGGTACTGCGTGTCTGGCTCGGCGCTGAACCACCAGTTGTCGGCGAAGGGGTCGAGTTCGTGGACCCGCGAGGAGTCGTGCGTAAGATCCACCAGTTTAATAAGTTTCTGCGGATTGTCGCCGGCGTCGGGGATTTTGCCGATAAGGCCGCCGCTGAGTTCCCACTGCGCGGTGATCGTAACGGGATTCTGGACGAGCAGGCGGACCTTGTCGACGCCGTATTTTTCCGGCGCGGGCGGGCCGTGGTCTATGTAGACCTCGCGCGGGACGTCGTATTTTGACTCCTCGACTTTTTGCTCGTCCCGTCGGTCTATGGATTTGTGCAGATGCTCGCTGCTCATTTTCGCGCTCCTTTATTTTGTTTCGACCCGGTGCAGCAGTTCGTTTTGCCAATCACATCCGGGGCCGATTTCAACGTTGAACAACAACATGATCGCCGAACTCTGGTAGAGGCGTTCGAAGCCTTCCTCGGAGACAGAGACCGTTTCGACCGGGGCGGTCCAGACCTCCACGGGCTGCGTCGTGTCGATTCCGGCGCGTATGCCGCTCCATTCGTCGACAACGCCGATGCTCATCAGCGCCGGATAGGTGTTGTTGCCGGAGAGGTCGCCGGCGTTGTCCGTTTCCGAGGTGTAATAATACCTGTCGTGTGCGTGACCGGCGAGCATCGCCAGGTTGAATTCGATTCCCAGTTTGAAGGCGACGGTTTCGTTGGAGTGGTTTGTTATTTTGTATCCAACGAGC
>JAUWEX010000259.1 GCA_030607235.1 Planctomycetota bacterium
AAACATGAAAAAACTCGACGAGGAAATCGAAGGAATCTACCGCCTGTACAATTCCGCGTGGGAGAACAACTGGGGCTTTACGCCGATGAGCCGCAACGAATTCCACCACATGGGCCGACAACTCAAGCAAATCGCGATACCGGACATCATCATCGTCGCCGAATACAAAGGCGAGGTGGTCGGCTTCTCGCTTGCCTTGCCGGATATCAATCAGGTATTGCACAAGATGAACGGCCGCCTTTTGCCGTTTGGATTATTCAGACTGCTCTTCGGCATGAAGCGTATCGATAGAGCAAGGTCGTTGGTAATGGGGGTGCTCAAGGAACACCGGCGCAAAGGTGTCGACGCGCTGATGACACTGCGGTCCCGCGAAAACGCCGCCAGGATCAACATCAACAAGGCAGATTTCGGCTGGATACTGGAAGACAACGAAGTTACCAACAACCTGATGCTCGCGTTCGGCTCGCACCCCTACAAAAAATACCGCATATACCGCGACACCTTCTGACGCAACCCGAAATTCAAAAGAGGCGGAACTGTAAGCCGGGTTTTGTGCCCCGAAGGGTGACGGTCATTTCTCTGGGGCAACCGTTGCCGATTGCCTCGAACGCCCTACCCAAAAGTGCAATCCCGAAGGATCGCGACGCGAGCAACGTCGCCGGCCTCGCGGCCGTCCTTTCCTATTTGGACTTTCTCCCGGTGGGGTTTGCCGTGCCGTCCCGGTCACCCGGGACGCGGTGAGCTCTTGCCTCGCCATTTCACCCTTACCGGGCCGAAACCCGGCGGTATCTTTTCTGTGGCACTTTCCCTACACCGGCCATTACAGCCGGTGCGGTGGGCGTTACCCACCACCGCGCTCTGTGGAGCCCGGACTTTCCTCCGCGCCGTGGCGCAGCGACCGTCCGTTCCGCCTCGCGGTAATTGTAGCACACCACGACGCCGCCGTCAAAGCGCCGCTAATCTATCCGCTTCATGCGCTGCGGGTAGGTGTTGGCAAGGTCAACGTAGTTGCGCTTGAAGATCGTCCACTGCTTCTTGAAGGCCTCGTCGATCTTTCCGACCTCGCGCGCTGGGATTCCGACGACAATCGTTTCGGGGGGAATCTTCTGGCTGTTGCGCACGACCGCACCCTCGGCCACGACCGCCCACTCGCCTATTTCGGAGTAATCGCTCGTAATCGAGCCCATGCCGAGCACGACGTAATCGCCGATCTTTTTTGCGTTGTGTATAACCGCCGCGTGCCCGACCGTAACCCAGTCGCCCAGCGTGCATACCTCGCCGGGACGGGCGTGGATCGTGCAGTTTTCCTCGATCGAGCAGTTGTCGCCGACGATTATCGTGCCGTAGTCGCCGCGCACCACCGCGCCGGCGCCTACGAAAGTGTTCTCGCCGAGCCTTACGTCGCCGATGACGTCGGCTGTGGGATGGATGTAAGAGCCTTTGCCGATCTGCGGCCGCTTGTCGTCGAATGAGTATATCGCCATAATTCGCCCCTGAAAAATTCGGTTGATTTAAGGGCGTATTATAGCGAAGTGGCTTGGGGAGGCAAGTGTACTTATTTATCGGCGCGAGTGCTTTTTTTGCGGTCCAGCGCGTTGCGCACCGTGCGCTGGAGTTGTTCGGGCGAGAACGGCTTCTGCAAAAAGCCGTCCGCTCCCCTGTCGACGAGTTCGCGAACCTTGCCCTCGCAGTTGTAGCCGCTGATGATGATCACGGCTATTTCGGGGTCCAGCCCCGAAATCTTCTCGCAGGCCTTTTCGCCATCCATCACGGGCATTGCGTAGTCCATGATAACGAGATCGGTCTGGCCGGGATTGTTGTTGATGATCGAGACCGCCTCGGCGCCCGACGAGGCGTATTGCAGGTTGTAACCAGCGTCTTTGAGGGCGTCGCCGATCAGCGATAATATGACGCTCTCGTCGTCGACGACCATGATGTTCTCGGTCCCGGAAGCCGAAGTCTCTTCCTCCACCGCAGAAGCGGACGCTTCGCTCTGGCCGGCCTCCGGAAGGTATAGGTGAAAAGACGCGCCCTCGCCGAGCCTGCTCTCGACGATGATATATCCGCCGTGTTTTTCGATTGTGCTTGCGATGATCGCCAGCCCCAGGCCCGTGCCTTCGTTTTCGCCTTTGGTGGTAAAAAACGGGTCGAAGATTTTTTCGGCTATCTCATGGTCGATGCCGCTGCCGGTGTCGGAAACGGTAATGTGCACGTAATTTCCAACTGCGATCTCGCCCTTGCCGATGACGGTCTTGTTTTCGCGGTCTTCGATGAGGTCGACAACGGGAACGGCGGCGGCGAGTGTCTCGTTCTTCGCCTTTATCGTTATCCGGCCTCCGCCGGGCATCGCGTCGCGCGCGTTGATACAGAGATTGAGTATCGCGTGGTGAATCTGGCCTTCGTCGGCGTTGACGGACAGAAGATCGTCCTCCAGAACGGCGGAGACCTCGATGGATTCGCCCATAGTGCGTTCGATAATGCGCAGTACCTGGCGGATCGTCTTGTCCAGAGTCAGCGTGCGCATTATGGGTTTGTCTTTTCGGCTGTAAGAGAGTAGTTGCCGGGTCAGTTCCGTAGCGCGATGGGCACAGTCCTCTATCGTCTCGATATCTTTGAGCACGCGCTCCTTGACTCCGGCGTGGGTCTTGGCGAGTTTCGCGTAACCAAGCATCCCGCCGAGAAGGTTGTTGAAGTCGTGCGCGATGCCGCTGGTAAGCGTGCCGAGGTTTTCCATCCGCTGTGCGCGCTGGAGTTGGTTCTCGAGGTTTTTTTGCTCGGTCAAATCATGCGCCACGTGGATGTAGCCGGTTGGGTCGCCGTGCTTGTCGAGAAGCGGTGTAACGGTTGTAAAAAGGTGTCCCAGTTTTTCGTCCTCGATGGTCTCGTGGTGCGTTCCGCCGCTACGCAGGGCGCG
>JAUWEX010000192.1 GCA_030607235.1 Planctomycetota bacterium
GGGTGTATTCTTCGATCTCCTTTTGGGTGTTGTTGAAGACACGCACGGTCAGGCGGTTGAGTTTTGTGTCCCACCAGTGGTTGGCGCAGTCGACGGCGCCGGGCTGGTAGCGGAAGCCTCTGGCCATGTCTTCGGGGATGCCGGGCCCGGTGAGCATCACCGTCGGTTCTTTGTCGGGATTGCCGAGGTAGGCGAAGACCGTGGCCTTGTTTTCGGGCAGGGAGTAGTCGGTACCGGTAATGGCCTTGACGTAGATTTGTTTGAGGCCCGGCATGATCTGGATCAGGTACTTCGCGCGCTCGGCGGCGTGCGGGTGCGAG
The DNA here is from genome assembly GCA_030607235.1 of Planctomycetota bacterium. GTDB lineage: Bacteria > Planctomycetota > B129-G9 > B129-G9 > B129-G9 > JAUWEX01. Next base: position 321 of record JAUWEX010000192.1, read on the forward strand.
TCGTAGATGGTGGTGTTGCCGGGATTGTCGGTGGCGATGCGCTGCCAGATGCTGACGGCGGCCTGCGGGTCGTAGCCGCCCATGGCCATGTAGGTCGTGCCGAGGATGTCGGCTTCCTGTTCGGCCGCGCGCGAGAACGCGGGGAAGATGGCGGCGAGGGCCTGGTTCATGGCGTCGGCGGTCTGGGCGGCGCTGGAGTCGCCGCTGCCGGCGGCGCCGATCATAACGGCGAGCAAGGCGACCTGCGCGAGGTAGGCCTTGCTGACGTTTTCGGTGCCGTGGCGCGCGCAGGCGTGGGCCATCTCATGGGCGATAACCGCGGCGAGTTCGGCGTCTTCGTTTTCGACGCTGACCAGGCCGGTCTCTGGGTTAAAGCGTTTGAACAGGCCTCTGAATACCATCATCTGGCCGCCGGGCAGGCAAAACGCGTTGGGCGTGGGGTTGTTGGTGTAGTAGATTTTCCAGGGGAACCTTTCGGGCACGTGCGAGAGCGGGATAAGGCGCTGCATGATGCGGTCGCACTTGCGCTGCATCGCCCAGGACTCCTCGTCGTTGGGCATCCAGTTTTCCCTGCGGCTGGCCTCGAGGAATTCCGCCATGTACTGCTGGCCGAGCCTCACGTCGTCTTCGACGCTGTAAAAGTTGAATTCCCGTTTGCCGGTAACGAGGTCGGTCTCGCACCCGGCGAAGAGGCCCGCCATCAGCGGCAATATCGCCAGCAGGAAGGCAATTCTGAGCGCTTTCATCGTTGTACTCCTCGGTTGTCGGTCAAGAAACACTGTTAATACTTTACTACATATTTCGACGAATGGACAGCGTATCTCTTCAAAAATTTGTCGGGAATTTTCAACCGTTTTTCGCGGGATGTGATGCTAAGTGTTTTTAGCGGATGAAGTTGTTCATCGGTTTTACGGTAACGGTTTTGCTGATGGTGGGGGACTGTTTGTTGGCGGCGTAGCGTACGCTGAAGGTAACGACGAAGGCGCCGGAATCGCAGACCGAAAAGGAGCAGGCGGTTACGTTGCAGCAGAGCGTTTTTTTCTCGCCGGGCTGGTCGTAGAGTCCGTCGGACGGGCTGGAGAGGTCCTGTTGTCGGGAGATTTTGCCGTCTTCGAATTTGTAGATGATCGGCCCCTCGACGACGGGCACGACGCGGCCGTCTTTTACGATGGAGTCTTTGATCTTGTAGAATTGCAACTGCGTGCCGTCTTCGGAGATCGAATAATTGGTGGCGTCGGCGGTGGAGCCGCCTATAAGTTCGCCGGAGATGAATTCGGCGGCGAGGGCGGAGTCCGAGAGCGCGTTGAGTTTTTCGCGGCCGGCGTTGGCCGAGCGCGTCATCACGTTGGTCGTCGAAAAGATCAATATGAATATCGTCGCCAGAATCGAGGTTACGATCGTGATCTCGACCAGCGAGTATCCGGCCTGGCTGTGCAGGGGCGCGCGATTGTTTTGTCTGCGACTCATCGGATCACCTCCCAGCCGTTGAAGTGCGGTCTTTGCAGCCAGGGGAAGTGCGGCGGCGGCCTGAGGCCGGCCTTGTAGTCGTAGACCAGTTTCCGGTTGGTGAAGCCTGAAATCTTGGTGGTGAAGCAATATATTCCGTAGACGCTCTTTTCGTTACCGATAGTCAAGCCCAGATGTCGAATGCTGTCTTTTTGGAAATCGGGATCGTAATAGAGAAACTGGCCGTCGGAGGCGCGAACGCCGTATCCTTCGATGCCGACGTGTCCCATTATGGCGTAAGTTGCGGCGTTGACTTCGATCGAACTCGGAGCGCACGAGGCGATCTCAATATTGTACGAGGCAACCAGCCCCAGGCATGAGTCGCCGGTGTAATCGGGGTTGGGGACGTAGTCCAGGTCGGACCTTGTTCCGTTGAGGTACGCGAATCTGTTGTCGGAGTCGATGTACCGCAGGTTGCCGGTTATCTTGATGTCTTGCGAACAGAAGACCGTCAGTCGGCCGTTTAGTTCGCCTTCTATGTAGGTGGTGCCGAAGATCAGAATAGCGCCGTTCGCCGGCATCGGGTAGTGGCTTTCGGTGCTGCCGTTAACCTTGATCTTGATTGTATCTTTTTGGAATTTGATCTCGACGTAGCCGCCGTCTGTGTCTATGACGTAAGGCTCGACGCCCAGCGCCGGGACGTAGGAGAAGTCCGGGTTGTTTATTGTTCCGACGTAGTCCTGCAGGGTCTGCCGCACGATTAAGTCGCTTTCGCTGCCGTCGTAGTAGCGGAATCCGCCCGCCGAGGTTACGTTGCCCGGCAGTACCAGATCGTTGCCCCAGAAGTGGACCCGATAGTTGGAGTGTATGTCGCCGCCGATGCTTTCGGTTACGTCGACGGAGTGCAGGAGGCATAACTGGCTGAAGCGCGCCATCGAGTCTCTTTCGCAGACGTTCATCCTGACGCGATGCAAATTCGAGCCCGACATGACGCGCGCCTCCAGCCTGTACCAGCCCTCGGTGCCGACGATCGAAGTAACGTAGACGGTGGTGCCGGGTATCGGGTTGCCGGTGTCGGCGTTGTCATGCAGGACCTGGTTGTGGCCGTCGATGTCGTAGGCGGCGTTGCTGATCTTGAACATGGCGATGTTCATCTGACCGTTGGCTTCCCACCGGGCCTGCTGTGCGCAGGTGCTTATGCGCTGCTGACGGATTTCGGCGCCGGTCCTGCCGACAAAAAGGAACATCAGCGCGCTGAGGAGCATGACGACGCACATCATCACGATCAGCGCGTTGCCTTTCTGCGAACCCAGGGGGCTATGTATCTTTTTTTTCATCAAGATATCACTGTCAAAATGTTATTCCGCGCCCGCGCCCTCGTAATAGAAATGCGGCGGTGCGGCGCGGTACGTGCGCAGCAGCGAATTGCCGTTGTAAAATATCTCTACCCGATAAAGTTGCGGGGTGCCTTCGTTTTCGTCGTCATCGTCGCCGTCGGCGTTGAGGTCGGAGGTGATCTCGATGATCATGTCGTATTCGAGCAACGAAACCGACAGCGTCATCGAACCATCCTCGACCCACTCGATCCACATCGCAAGACGCCTGAAATTCAGGTTGGACGCGACGGCGCCGTCCTGGAAAAACCGCTCGATATCTTCGGCGGTCGGCGCTGCGGCCTGACTGCCGGTATAGGGCAGGGCGTTGATCTGCATCATCCAGGCCTGTGCCTGCTGCATCGCGAGTTGCTTGTCTTCGAGGTTGCGGCCCGAGGCGAAGCCGAAATTGAGCATACCGCCGATGCCGACCACCAGAAACGTGAAGATGGTGATTGTCAGCATCGCTTCGACGAGCGTGTGGCCGCGAAGGCCGTATTTAAGAAAATTCCGTATCATGCAGTCCGGTCAAAGAGTTATTCGGATTATGCGATACGATAAACGGGGTTGGAATTGGCGATTTGCGGTTTTACGGGTTATCGGCCCAGGATTCAGAAAGCCGACTTGCGCGGCTTGTCGTCTTCGGGCGGTTTTTGGTTTCCGTTTTTCTGGAT
>JAUWEX010000300.1 GCA_030607235.1 Planctomycetota bacterium
GTTGTTTTCCCCGGTGTGTTTTTCAATTTGTTCCGAGTTGACCGCGGGCATCTCGAAGGCGTGGGTGTGGTCGACGAAACCCAGGATTATCCCCAGTGCCAGCAGCGCCAGACCGACCGTCATCACGCCGCGCGCGGGGGAGGGGCTGCGCCAGTGTTTTGCTGTTTCGTGGCGGGAGAACAGCGCCTTGTCCTGCGCGGGGTGGATCTCGAGATCCATGTGGCCGATTTCGCGCTTGAGGTTGTACCGGGGGAAGATTTTGTCGGTCAGCGTACCTGAAAATATGCCGAGAACGAACAGCCCCGCAAACAACCCCAGCGCCATGAGAGGTCTCTTGGCCAGCATCATATAGGCCTCGTCGCCGCTGGTGGCGATCATGGCCGCGACGACCGCGCCGAGGGTAACAACCCTGTGCGAGTACATCGCCACGACCGTAAACGCGCCCAGACATCCCGGCACAACGCCCAGAAACGAGCAAACGATGTACTGTTTCCACTGCTTCTTGTGCAGACCCTCCTGCCACCGCCCGTGCGTCAGGACGCTTAGATACTCAATCAGCAGCATCATCACGAAGACGAAACTGCTGATCATCAGAGTATTTTGAATTATGCTGACCATAGCCGCGATTCCTTGCAGGCAGGGCCTGCTGCCAAGTGAGGAGTAAGCACTCATTCCAATACCCGCTTCGTTGCTTTTCGCCCTTTGGCGAAAAGGGCACTCGCTTCCACTCACTGGCAAAACTTGTAATCTTGCTGTGTGGTTGGCAACTTCTACACAGGCAGGGCCTGCTGCCAAGAACCCCCGACAACGCAGCAAGCCTCCAATTTACGCCAGTGTGTGGAAGCGAAGCGCCTTGCGCCGCAGGCGCAACAGCGAGCGTTTTTTGGAACAGGTGGCCGCTTCCAGTTTGGGTCAGGCCCTGCCTGCTACATTTCTTCGAGCGTAACCGAGCCGTCGTCGGCGACTTCGTCGACGGCCTTGCCGATGACGGCCTTGCGTTTGGCGAGGTCTTTGCCCTCCAGCAGCCAGTCCACGTCGACGGCGTCCAGCGTCTCGTAGCGCAAAAGCGCCTCGGCGATGCTCCGGGTTTTGTCCTGGTTTTCGCTGATAACCGAGCGCGCGCGCTCCATGCATTCGCCGATGATGCGGTTGATTGCCTTGTCGACGCGTTGGGCGGTTTCTTCGCTGATTTTGTTGTAGACGTCATTCTGCGAGATGAAGGGGTTTTCGTTGCCCTTGCTGAAGTCGATCGGCCCCAGTTCGTCGCTCATGCCCCAGCGCGTAACCATGTAGCGCGCCAGGCGTGTGGATTCCTCGATGTCGGACTGCGCGCCCGATGTGATGTCATCGCAGAATATCTCTTCGGCGGCGCGTCCGCCCAGCGCCATCGTGATGCGGGCCATCAGTTTGGTGCGCGATATGTGGTAGATGTCCTTTTTGGGTATCGAGAGCGTGGCGCCCAGCGAAGAGCCGCGCGGTATGATGCCGACCTTGTGCAGCGGGTCGAGGTTCTTGAGGAGTTTGGCCAGGATCGCGTGGCCTGCCTCGTGGTAGGCCGTTATGCTGCGGTCGGCCTCGTCCATGATGCGGCTGCGCCTTTCGCGGCCGAACATGATCTTGTCGCGCGCGTCCTCCATGTCCTGTGTGTCGACGGCGTCCTTGTCGCGCATAACCGCCATGATCGCGGCCTCGTTTATGAGCGCTTCGAGTTCGGCGCCGGAGAGCATCGGCGTCATCCGTGCGATTACGCCGAAGTTCAGGTCGGGTTTGGTTTTGATCTTGCGCGCGTGTACCTTGAGTATCGCCTCGCGGCCCTTGAGGTCGGGCAGGTCGAGCACGACCTCGCGGTCGAAGCGTCCGGGCCGCAGGATAGCGGGGTCGAGGACGTCGGGCCGGTTGGTCGCGGCGATGAGGATGACCTTGTCGTCGGTGTTGAAGCCGTCCATTTCGACGAGGATGGCGTTGAGGGTCTGGTTGCTTTCGCGTTCGGAGCCGCTGGGGTCGAAGCCGCGCTTGCGGCCGACCGCGTCGACCTCGTCGAGGAAGATGATGCAGGGCGCATTTTCTTTGGCCTCGCGGAAGAGGTCGCGTACGCGCGAGGCGCCGACGCCGACGAACATCTCGACGAAATCGGAGCCGGAGATGCTGAAGAACGGCACGTTGGCCTCGCCGGCGATGGCCTTGGCCAGCAGTGTCTTGCCCGTTCCCGGAGGGCCGACCAGCAGCACGCCGCGCGGGATGCGGCCGCCGAGTTTCTGGAAGCGGTCGGGGTTGCGGAGGAACTCGATGATCTCGCGGACTTCCTCTTTGGCTTCTTCGATTCCGGCGACGTCTTCGAAGGTAATTTGGATGCGGGCGCGGTCGAGGCGCTTGGCGCGGGAGCGGCCGAAGCCCATCATTCCGCCGGCGCCGCCCATCATTCGCCCGGGCCTGATGAAGAGGAAGTATATTATCAAGCCGAAGACCCAAACCGGCAGGAGGAACGAGACTAAGATGTTG
>JAUWEX010000002.1 GCA_030607235.1 Planctomycetota bacterium
GGGAATAGTAACCGTTACGCGCAAAACATCCATCAACAGGGTGGTGCGTCATGAACTGGGGCACGCTTTTGGAGGACTGGCGGACGAGTATGTGGAATTCCAATGCCAGAAAACACCCACACAAGAACCTTTGTATCCCAATGTAACCATCGAGAATGATCCCAAAAAGTGCAAGTGGAATTACTGGATCAAGGCCGCAAAAAATAAGGTGGGTCTATACGAAGGGGCGTATTGCTTCGCCAAACATCACTATCGGCCCGAAAAACAATGTCTGATGCGGTCTGGCGAAAAATTCTGCCGCGTGTGCCGCGAAGCGATGATGATGCAGTGCTATCGTTATGCGGATGTCGTACGCAATATCAAGCCGTTGTGTTCGCATATCGAGATGGATAGCAATTCGAGCAGATACTTTTCGTATAAACCTTACAAAGTTTCCGGAGGCGGGGCCGAGGGGGTATGGCTGCTTGACGGCAAAACTTATTCGACCGGCTCTTCATGCCGAGTGTTTTCGAGCCGCCTCAACCCGGGGAGGCATGTCCTGGCTCTGGTGTTCAGGCACAAGCATCCAAGCGTGTTGCGAGGCGAGGAATACCTGGAGCGGACGTTTTTTTGGGAGATTGACGTCTCGGATCAGCGTAAGATATTGCCGGTTTTTCCGCAGTACAAGGTATTTGCAAAAATAGGCGAACTCTACGAACAGCAGATCATGGATATTTCTACGCCCGAGCGCAAAGCGGCGGCGGCTGACCTAAAGGTCGAATGCCTGAATCCGCCGGAGGGCGCGGTAATCGACATCCCGTCGATGAAATTTCGCTGGCGTCCGCATACATGGCAGAGAGGGGCGCATTTGTTGCAATTCAGAATATCGCAGGGCAAGCAATCCGACATCTACCTGCTCCGCGTTTGCGTCTCCCCGAAAAAAATCATCAACAACGACAGTCCCATAATTTTCTTTGCGCCGAAAAAATCAATTGAAGAGGGGAGCGCCCTTGCCTTCAAAATCCAAGTGATAGACCTGGACTACGATGATGTATTTATCGATGTTGAGAACTTGCCGGAAGGTGCCGAGTTCGATTCCATTACCGGCGAATTTACCTGGATTCCGGGCTTTTTCCAGGGGCGCGATGAAGACTACAAGGTCGTTTTCAAGGCAACGGACGGAATCAATGAAGTCAAACGCGCGGTAAAAATCAGGGTGCGCGATACTTGTGTCTCTAAGGAAACGCTCAGAAACCTTATGATGTTGGCCGAAAATGGCCACAAATCCGTAATGCGCCATGTCGAATACGGTTTGATAACTTACGATGCGGGATTGCGCATGGACGCCCTTGAGATACTGCGTGAATACTATGGTGACTCCGTTTTGGTGGATTGCCTGAGATTAATGAAATCGCGCAACACTTCGCTTGCCAATTCCGCAGCCGATATGGCCGCCGATATCATAGCCCGGTCCAATCTTGCCGAGCGCGACGGTCTGGTAAGGTTTTGCCTGAAAGCAATCGCGCAAGATTTGTGGGAGATACGAGACCGATGTCCCAACCTCGACAAAGTTTTGGATGCGGCGGCCGATAACGAAAACCTCTCTACCAAAAATCGGAAATATGCGGAGAAGATCAAATTGCGAAAAGTCGGCTTATGATGTGGCTATAATTGCGGGATGCAAATGCAAACTCGTTATGCTACCGCATAAGCAATGCCTTCAAGCGTGAGGTGCGGGTGGACCGCGTCGAATATCTCCAGGTTTTTGGGGACGAATCTGATTGCACCGCCGGTCCCGATCAACACTACCGGTCCTACGTTGCGCTCATAAACCGCCCGCAGCGCCTCGATCGCGCCGATCATCGACCAGCCTACTCCTGCGATCATCGACTCTTTGGTATTTTTGCCGATTTCCGGAATCCCCTTTCGACCCTTGCGGGCAGCCGAGTTTATCCTTTCGGTGGCCTGCTCGACCGTAACGTGCGGCAGCGCGGCTGTGCTGCGGTGCATCGCGTCCAGCGCCGCCCTCGGCCCCGGCATTATCGCGCCGCCCATGAACCTGCCGAACTCGTCGACTGCGTCTATCGTGGTAGTCGTGCCGGCGTCCACGATCATCACCGGACTCTCGTAGCGCCTGAATGCGGCCAGCGCGTTGAGCAGCCGGTCGGCGCCGACCTTCGACGGCTCGTCGGTGAGGTTGTCGATAGGGATGGCGATGTCCTGGCCGATGAAAACCGGCGTTATCTCCATCGTGCGCATAAGAAGATCGATTTCGTTGAGAACTATCGGGTTGACGCTGGCAATGGCCACCGTTTCGATGCGATCCTGAAACGGCCCTATCAGTGCGCGGATGGCGCCCAGCACGTCGTCGATGTTGGCGGCGAACGCGTGGCTCGGCGAGATAAGATCGGCGTTTTCGAACACGCCCATGGATACGTTCGTGTTTCCTATGTTGACTGCAAACAGCATTTCGTTTCGGCTGGCTCCGTTGTGCGCTGGGTGCGGATTACACTTTGAACTTGTCCGTTCCGGTAACGATTTCGCTTTCCTTCTCGCTTTTCCCGACGGCTTTCCTGTTATACCTGCTCGTCGGCATCCGTTTGACGTCGCCGCCTTTTTGGATGCCGCGAATCGCCAACAGCAGGTCTTCGGGATTGTCGGAGGCGAGTTTGGCTTCGTCGAGATCGATTGTACCGGAAGCGAACAAATCGCACAACGATTGATTGAAGGTTTGTGTGCCGTAGTGGTCGTGTTCGTCGCTTAGGGCCTTGGCCAGCCCCCGCGTATCGCCCGCGGCAAGCATCTCGCCGATGAGAGGCGTGTTCAGCAAAATCTCCACCGCCGGTATGCGACCCGTGCTGCCTTTGCGGCGCAACAGCCTCTGCGAGATCACCGCTTCGAGGTTAAGCGAGAGTTGCAGGCGGATCAGGGCGTGCTGCTCGGCCGGGAAAAAGTTTATGATGCGTTCGACGGTCTGCACGGCATTTATCGTATGCAGCGTGCTGAAAACCATGTGCCCCGTTTCGGCGGCGTGCAGGGCCGCCTCCATCGTTTCGCGGTCGCGCATCTCGCCGATCAGGATTACGTCAGGCGACTGCCTCATGCAGTGCTTGAGCGCCGCGGCGAAATTTTCTGTGTCCGAGCCGACTTCGCGCTGATTGATTACGCTTTTTTTGTCGTAGTACTGGTACTCGATCGGATCTTCGACCGTGATTATGTGGCGCCGGTCGTGCTCGTTGATGTACTCCAGCACGGCGGCCAGGGTGGTGGATTTGCCGCTGCCGGCAACGCCGGTTAGCAGCACCAGTCCGCGCTGCATGTTCGCTATTTGCAGCATCTGCTTCGCCGGCAGGCCGAGATCGGCGAACGACGGTATCACGTCCTTGATGTACCGGAACACGATGCTCGTCAGGCCCTGGCGACGGAAAACGTTGAGGCGGAATCTGCCGAGACCCTCGATGCGGTAGGCCAGGTCGACTTCGCCGTGCTCGCGAAAGAGACCGGCCTCGTAGTCGTTGAGCAACTCGTCGCAGAACGCCTCGATGGTCGCGCCCGGCAGAGTCTCTTCCGATATGAATTGCAGTTTGCCGTCGACACGCGCAGCGGGTTTGCCTTCGGATTTTACGATGAGGTCAGAGGCCGATGCTTCGACCATAAGTCTGAGCAGTTCGTTGATGTCCATATCTCACCTGAAAATGTCGATTGTTCGGCGTCGGCTATTTTTTCGCCGGCCATAATACTTCGGCAATTTCGGTGAGAAGTCTTTGGAGATTCTTGCCGGTAACGGCGGATATGCCGATTACTTTCCGGTCGATGGCCTTGCTGAATTCGGCGAGCCGCTCTTCGGAGTCGGTCATGTCCATCTTGTTGGCTACGATGATTTCGGGCTTGGAGGCCATCTCCTCGCTGTAAGAGGAGAGTTCGTTGCGGATGATGCGGTAGGCGTCTTCGGGGGCCGAATCGTCGAGAGGAGCGATGTCGACTATATGGACGATCAGACGGGTTCGCTCGATGTGTTTGAGGAATTCGTCGCCCATCCCCAGCCCCTTGTGCGCGCCTTCGATCAGGCCGGGAAGGTCGGCCATTACGAAGCGGCGAAACTTCTCCAGGTCCACAATTCCCAGATACGGTGTTTTTGTGGTGAAAGGATAGTCGGCGATTTTCGGTGTTGCGGCGGATGTCCTCGAAAGCAGGGTGGATTTGCCGGCGTTGGGCAGCCCGACCAGGCCCACGTCGGCCAGCAGTTTTAGTTCCAGAACGATATCGCGGCTTTCTCCTTTACGGCCTTTTTGCGCGTAGCGCGGGGTCTGGTTGGTGGGGGTGGCGTAGTGCGTGTTGCCGAAACCGCCCCGGCCGCCTTTGGCGATGACCAGTCTTTGGCCGTGGGTTTTCATGTCGCGCAGCACATCGCCGGTCTGGGCGTTTTTGACGAGCGTGCCGCAGGGCACGCGAATCGTTATATCTTCGCCCGAGAGACCGTGGCGTTTTTTGCCCGTGCCCGGACGTCCGTTTTGGGCCATGTATTCCCGGCGTTTGGCAACGTCGAGCAGGGTGGTCATGCCTTCCTGGGCGACGATGATTACGCCGCCGCCTTTGCCGCCGTTTCCGCCGTCGGGGCCGCCGCGCGGAACGAATTTTTCGCGTCGGAAACTTACGCACCCGTCGCCGCCCTTGCCGCCGGCAACACTTATTTGTACTTCGTCTACGAACATGTCCGATATTCCGCCTGCGCGTCCCATGACAAAAGCCACTTGCTTCCAGGATGCTCCTGCTGCCGCATTAAATGCGCAAACAACCTCTGGAGCGCCCGTGGGAGTAAGTGGCCTTTTGCGGGTAGCGTCCCGGGTTAGGCGTTACCTTCCGTGGGGATAATGCTGATGCGCTTGTTGGGCGCGAAGTGCACCTTGCCGTGTATCGTAGCGAAGATAGTGTAGTCGCGTCCCATGCCTGTGTTGCGGCCGGGGGTGAACTTGGTGCCGCGCTGCCTTACGATGATGCAGCCGGGCCATACGGTTTCTTCGCTGTAACGCTTGATCCCACGATATTGCGGGTTGCTGTCGCGGCCGTTGCGGGTCGATCCCTGTCCTTTTTTATGTGCCATGAGGGCCTCTCTTTATTTCGCCTGGATGTCCTTGATCGTTACACGGATATATTTCTGGCGGTGGCCGATCAGTTTGTGGTGGCCTTTGCGCCTTTTGAATTTGTAGGATTCCACCTTCTCGCCGGCGACCAGCCCCTTGACTTCGGCGGTTACCGTAACGTCGGCGAGGGTGGGGTGGCCGATGCGCAGGTCTTTGGCTTTTTCGTTGTTGTAGAGCATGACGTTCTCGAAGTTAAACGTCTCGCCTTCCTTGACGTCTTTCTTCTCGATGTCAACCGTGTCGCCTTTGCAAACCTGGTACTGTTTGCCGCCTTCTTTGATTACAACGTACATCGATGTTCTCCGTTATTTGCGTGGAGCGGGTTTTCGTTTCTTTTCCCCGGACTTGGTTATAAACTCCACTTCCGATTTTTCTATCGGGAAACCGCCTTGTCCGAGTATGATTATTTTCTTATTGTAATCGCCTTCGAGTTCGCTCAGATAGTTGCGCTTGCTGTTGAGCATGTAGTAGGCGACCCTCGGGCAAACCTCGACGCGAATCGTGTGTACGGCCTTGTCCCGCAGGCCGGGCTTAATCTTGCGCCCTACGTTTATCGCGACGCTCTCGATGGTCTTGACCGAGCCGAATCCCGCGCACAGCGGGCACGTTTCGAACGCCTGCCGGTGCATCCCCGGCCGCAATTTCTGGCGGGTGATCTCCACCAGGCAGAAGCGCGACATCCTCAGGATCGTCATGCGCGCGCGGTCGTCCTTCAACGCTTCGCGCAGCGCGCGTTCGACCTGCCGCCGGTGTTTTTCGGAGCGCATGTCGATAAAGTCGATCACGATCACTCCGCCCAGGTCGCGCAGTTTCAACTGCCGCGCGATTTCCGGCGCCGCCTCCAGGTTGACCTTGAGCGAAGTATCGTCAAGGTTGCGGCTCTTTGTATAGGAGCCGGAGTTCACGTCGATCGCGACGAGCGCCTCGGTCTGTTCGATGACGACGAAGCCGCCGCAGTTGAGTTTGACCTTCTTGGCGTACAGCGACTCAATCTGCGACTCGATTTTGTACTTGTTAAAGAGCGGCTCGTTGCCGTCGTGCAAAACGACGCTCTTGCGCGACCGCGGAGTTATCGATTGCATGAAATCTTTGGCCGTCTTGTAGTCGGCCTCCGAGTCCAGGATGATTTCGCCCATGTCCGGCGCGTAAACGTCCCGGATCGCGCGAATTATCAGTTCGCTTTCCTTGTACAGCGCCGCAGGGGCGCTTGCCTTCTTCAGCCGCGACTGTATCGCGCGCCACAAGCGCATCAGGTACTGCAAATCCTTTTTCAACTCGCGCTTGCTCTGGCCCACTCCGGCGGTGCGCACGATAAATCCCAAATCTTTGGGCGGATTTACCGCTTCGAGTATTTTGCGCGTTTCTTCGCGGACTTCCGGATCTTCGACTTTTTTCGATACGCCCAGCCGCTTCAATTGCGGCATCAACACCAGGCAACGCCCGGGCACGCTGACAAACGTAGTCAGCGTAGGGCCTTTGTGGCCGATGCCATCGCGCGAAACCTGTACGAGCAATTCGTCGCCGCGCCTGAGCATTTTCTGTATGAGTCGACCACGACCCGAACGCCGTCCGGATTTTTTCTTCGCGCCGTTTTTGTCGCCGCTTGACGACACTATCGCTTCCGGCGAGAGGTCGGCTACGTGCAAGAAGCCGTTTTTGTCTCCGCCGAAGTCGATGAACGCGGCCTGAATCGCCGGCTCGACGTTCATTACCTTACCCTTGTAAATATTGCCCAGATACTTCTGTCGACTGGTGCGTTCTATATATAACTCGTCCAGAAGCCCGTCTTTTACTACCGCAACCCGGACTTCTTCCGGATCGACGGCGTTTATAAGCATTTTTTTTGTCATTGTGTTTCTTTCAGCGCTCTCGCATCAGGCCATGTGCAGAGCGGTTCGCATAAGCCTGAGTGCGCGCGCGTTTGGCGCGTCGATCGCTTGCAGCACTTCTTCGGGTTTCGCCGTGCCGCCTGCGGTAACGCGCAATTTCATGTATACCTTTCCGCCCTTTAAGGTGAGGCTCTCTATCAACGGCCTCAAGTCAATCCTTTTATCCCCCTTCTTCCTTATCCTTGTTACCTCGATAACCTGACGCGACATCGCGTCTCCTATTTTTGCGGCGATTGCCCCGGTATCCGCATCCTGCGGCAAAGTTGCTTCGTATTCCACCTCGACCGGATGCAAGCCGTCAGACGCCGCTTTTTCGGCGCTTATTATTTTTATGCCTTCCGGCAAAACCGCCGAGAGTTTGTCGACTATTTCATCTGGTTCGTATGCGCGCGCCGTTTCGACGAACATCACTTCGCACTTCGATTCCACCCCGACGCTCAGCGGCAGGGCGAAGGACATGCGCGGATGCGGGTTGAAGCCTTCGGTCAGGCGCAACTCGATTTCGGCTCTGCGAAACGCCCGCATAAACATCCGCAGGGTGTCGAGGTGCGATATAAACCGCAGGTCGCCTTGCCTTGAGTAAACGATTTTAATCTTATGACGTAACATTTCCGTAGTCGTGGAAAACACGGATTATAACGTCTAACTCTAATTAGGCAAGCATAATTCGACTGAATTTACTGGCTCAGTCTGCGGCAAAAACCGCCACGACCGGGTAGTGGTCGGAGAGGTTGTTGGTAACTCTCTGCTAATCAACGAGTTGCCACGATTTCGGCCCAAAAACGTAGTCAATCGTGCGGGCGGGCGGGGACGCCCCGCAGCAAATAGGACAGTAACCACTCATTCCAATACCCGCGCCCTGTGCCGAAGGCACAGCAGCGAAGCGGGTTTTGAAATGAGTGCTTTCTCCTCGCTTGGCTGCGGGTCTTGCCCGCGGGGCGCGACGTTGATATAATCTTCGCTTGTAACAATCGCTTTCTTTTTATATGAGACGAAAATGACACAGAACAATCCATCATCCAAAAACGACCAGCGCGCCGTGCGGCTGGAGAAACTTCAGAAGATGCGCGACGAAGGCACGCAGCCCTTCCCCGACCGCTACGAGTGCACGCACGACATCAAGGCCGCCTGCGACCTCAAGCCCGGCGATACCGTGCGCACCGCGGGGCGCATCATGCTCTCGCGCAACATGGGCAAACTCACCTTCGCCCACATCCAGGACCTCGGCGCGAAAATCCAGGTCTGCCTTCAGCGCGATCTGGTCGGCGCGGAGGCCTACAAGTGGTTCGGCAAGATGGCCGACATCGGCGACTTTGTCGGCGTCGAGGGCGAGATTTTCCACACGAAAACCGGCGAACTGACAATCCGTGTAAAAGACTACATCTTTCTCAGCAAGTCGCTGCACCCGCTACCGGAGAAGTGGCACGGCCTTGTGGACATCGAGGCCTGCTGGCGGCAGCGCTATCTCGACCTGATAATGAACGACGAAACCAGAAAGCGCTTCCTGTTTCGCAGCAAACTTATCTCGACGATGCGGCGCTTCCTCGACGACAACGGCTTCGTCGAGGTCGAGACGCCCATCATCCAGACCAAGCCCTCCGGCGCGCGCGCGCGGCCCTTCATCACGCACCACAACTCGCTGGACATGGTCGCCTACCTGCGCATCGCGCCCGAGACCTACCTCAAGCGCCTGATCGTGGGCGGCTTCAACCGCGTCTACGAATTCGCGCGCTGCTTCCGCAACGAAGGCATGGACCCCTCGCACCTGCAGGACTTCACCATGCTGGAGTATTACAGCGCTTACTGGAACTACGAAGACAACATCGCATTCACGCAAAAATTCGTCAAATACATCATCGGCGAACTTTTCGGTACGCTCAAAATCAGATGCGGTGAGAACGAGATAAACTTCGACGGCGAGTGGCCGCGCATGTCTTTTCGCGAACTGATTCTGCGCGACTCCGGCATCGACATAGCCGAATTCGAGGCAGCCGAGCCGATGTGCGCCGCGATAAAGGCCCGTGGCATCGAAATCGAAAGCATCGACGAACTCAACATCGCCGCGCTTACCGACCAACTCTACAAAAAGGTCAGCCAGCCCAAACTCATCGACCCGCTGTTCCTCACCGGTCATCCGATAGAACTCTCGCCGCTGGCGCGCTGCAACGACGAGAACGCCAAAATCACCGACCGCTTCCAACTCGTCATCAACGGCTGGGAGGTTGTAAACGCCTATTCCGAACTCATCGATCCGATCGACCAGTGCCGGCGTTTCGAGGATCAGGCGCGCATGAAGGAAGAGGGCGACGACGAAGCGATGCCGATGGACGAGGACTATCTGACGGCGATGGAATACGGCATGCCGCCCAACTCCGGGTGGGGCATGGGTATCGACAGGTTCGTCTCGCTGCTCACCGACAGCGCCAACCTGCGCGACGTCGTTTTGTTCCCGCTGATGAAACCCGTCGGCGGCGCGAAACCCGCGCCGAAACAAGCCGCGACCGGCTCCGGCGCGCCGAAGGCGGAGGCCGACGAGAAAATCGACGACGCAGGCATTACCCGCGAGCGGGCGCTGGAACTTCTGTCGCAAAACGTTACCGGCAAAGTCCTGCGCTGCCACTCTCTCGCGTCAGGGGCCGTGATGAAGGCGCTGGCCGAGCGGCTCGGCAGGAATCCGCAGGTCTGGGAGATCGCCGGCATAGTCCACGACCTGGACTTCGACCGCGTTCAGGATGAGGACAGGCACACCCTCGAAACCGCCGAGATTCTCCGAAAGGAAGGCGCGCATCCGGCGCTGGTTCAGGCGGTCCTGGCGCACAACGCCGAAGGGCTGGGCCTGGAGCGCAAAACGGAGTTCGATTTCGCGCTGACCTGCTGCGAGTCGATAACCGGACTGATCGCCGCGACGGCCCTGATTATGCCCGACAAAAAACTCGCCTCGGTCAAGGCCAAGTCCGTGGTCAAGCGGATGAAGAAAAAAGATTTCGCCCGCAAGGTCAACCGCGACCTTGTCCTTTTGTGCGAGGAGGTCGGGCTGAGCCTCGAGGAGTTCGCCGCGCTGGGCCTCAAGGCCATGCAGTCGATCTCCGACGACCTGGGGCTCTAATCCAGGCAATCCGCCTCATGCGGACTGGAGGCAATAGGGGGGCTTTCTTGAAATATCTTTTGCAAGGAGAAACACTGTCATCTGCTGTGAACCTAGCCAATATAGACTATCCTTGGGAGGAAGGCAAAATGGTCTTATAAGGAAATGTTAGTATTTGACAGACATGACGAATTTGCAAGATTAACTCATCTCCGAGAAGAGTATTTTCACAACAACAAAAACTTTTACCGAACGGGGAAGTTGAATCGCCGCTACGGTAGAGAGTGAGGAACCGTATTATGAAACCATCTACAACGTTTTTTTTGATTACGATGACATGCATCGTCTGTGTCGGTTGTGTACCGCCTCATGTCGAGCCGGCGAAAACCATTGACGGTCTGATAGAGCAGTTGTCGTCGTCCTATTATGGAGAACGTGGGATTGCCGCTGAAGCACTGGGTGAGAGAGGCCCGGATGCAGGAAAGGCGGTGCCTGCCTTAATTAAGTTATTGGATGACGAACAGCAGGATGTTCGTTATGCGGCAGCAAGCGCACTTGGTAAGATAGGAGACGAATCCGCAAAGCCCGCGTTAATGAAAAAATTGTCGGATTACGAACGATATGAATTTACGGCAGTGGCGGGGGCGCTGATAGATATCGGTCTGACTGAATCCGAATCGACTAAAGCGATCAAGTTGCTAAGAAGCGCGCTACGCAAATCCAAACATCATAAAGGGGTTGCCGCAGAGTGCTTGGGAGGCTTGGGGCCGGCTGCTTCCGATGCCGTTCCCGATTTAATAAAAGTCTTGCAACGTTTGGATGATGAAGACAATAGGACACGCCGTTCTGTGCTTGCCGCTCTTGGTCGGATCGGCGCAAAATGTGCGGTTCCGCATCTTGCCAAATTTCTGGATCCTGAAGATCAATGTTATATCGCAGCCTCAATTGGCATTGGTGAGATTATGCATATAAATCCTGGAGAAGTTAAAGATTGGTGGGAGAAGGAAGGCAAATTTATGGATTGGGAAAAACAGGATGAAAATCCAGAGTTACCCGAAAGCAGTCCTGAAGAGAAACCGGAAAAAGAAGAAGCCGCCGACGAATAGGCTTGCTAATCAACCATTATAATTTTCCAAGAGGAGCTTCGGCTCCTCTTTTTTTTGATCATTGACCAGTCTATTCCGACTATGACGCGCTGGGGCGACGGGTTCTGAAGTACGTCTATGCCGCCGACGGCGCGACGGTGGACTACATCGTGCGCTACGTGTGGAACGGCTGGCGCTGCATCGAAGAGCGCGTCAGCGCCACCTCCGACGAGAAATTCATCCCCACGCCGCGCGGCGTCTACGTCCACGGCAACAACATCGACGAAGTGCTGCAAGTGCGGCACACAGGGAGGAGCGGAGATCGGGAGCTGACGGTGGAGGATGTCGAGGACGGGGAGGTAACGCTGGCGGGCGCGGGCTGGGGCGAGGATATGCTGATCGGCATGCATATCGCGATCTGGGACGACAACACGACCGCCCGCGTCTACGAGATAGCGGGCAACGACGAGACCGACGGCAACAACAACACGCTGATAAGGCTCGCGGATAACGAGGGACTTGGCGAGTACACGACCAACGCGCGGGCGGAGATTTTCTTTTTGCCGCAATACGATATGATCTACACCTACCACTCCGACGCGCAGGGGAATATCGTTGCAATATCCGGCGAGAGTGGTACGGTATTGGAGAGGTACGAGTACGACGTCTACGGGCGGCTGACGGACGCGTGGATTTGGAACGACAGCGGCTACTTCGAGGCGGTAATGAACTTCGGCGGGTTCGTGAGCATGAGCGCTTACTACACCGCATCGTCCATTGACAATGAAATTTTCTTCTAGGGACGGCGCTACGACGACGAAAGCGGGCTGTACTACTTCCGCAACAGGTATTACGACCCGGCCACCGGTCGCTTCATCTCCCGCGACCCCTCCGGCCCGGTTGACGGCCCCAACCTCTACGCCTTCGTCAACAACAACCCTATAAACTACATCGACCCCTTGGGATTATATCTTGGCGAGGGTCTCGTTAATTGGTTAGGCAAAAGGGCAGAGGATGTTGGAAAATTTGCTGTAGATACGACGGATAAAACTATAGTGGGTGTGTGTACGGTTTATACGTTGATTGATACGGGTTCTATAGATGAAACAATTGAAACATATGATATACTCGAGAAGATTAGAAAAGGAGATCCCGGCTTAGTGACAAAGACCCTTGTGGAAGGAACAACTAAACCTCTTGCGAAACTTGTACTAAAAGGAGCTAAAACTCCTGTTGGTGCAAAGACAGCGCTTGTGTTTGAGCTTGCCCTACTAGATCCGGTTGTAGAATATTTTGTGGCCCCCCCGCCGGGTCGGCCTCTTACGGCGAGTGAAATAAAAGAGGCAAGGAAAGTTTACGGTAACAGTATCCATTACCCTTCTGTACGAGTAATCGACGCTAAATTCGCAGGCGCGCCCGGTATAGTATGGGGCAACAATATATATTTGAGCTCGGCTGACCCCAGGTTTAGTAATAGGGTTTCAACTGATTATGAATATATGGGCACTCTTATACATGAGCTTGGTCACGTGCGGCAGTATCAGCATGGGGAGCCTTATAGGATTGTCAACGGCCTCGAATATTACACTATGGGGCGCAACACGCCGTATACTTTTAGCCAATCTGACTTGGATGCCATAAGAAATAAAACCAGGGATTTCAAAGATTTCAGGTATGAACAGCAGGCGGAAATCGCTAGAATGTACTGGCAACTGAACAAATTTCAGATAAGCACCTATATGAAATATGTCAATGTGGATAAAGCAGTAGACATGCCAATTGGTAGCAAAAATTCGTCGTGTCAGTGGTACGCGCCAGGTGTTCACTGGGAGGCAGCCCATTTGCAGCATTTGATCGACCAGATTCCGAAGCGATAGGAGAATGTTGTTATGCCTATTAGTTTGAGAGTCATGGCATTGTCGTTGCCCTTGTTTATGATTGTATTGTTGGCGGGCTGTTTCGACGGCCCGTCACCATATATCATAATCGAAATCGGCGAAGGTGGAGCATTGCAGCCTCGTTTTATTGCGAATTATGATATAAGGAGTTTATCTGTATATCATGTGTACGGATGGCCGCGAGTGACGCCCGCTGATGAAACCCCGGATGGTGAGCCAGTGTGGAGGGAGTCTTTGATGTGGAGTGTTACTTCTGAGTATGGCAGTCGGGTTAAGTCGATTGAATATGGCAAATTGCCATCGGGATATAAAGAGTCCGTTCCAATGCCGTTGATAAAGAACAGGTTATACGTGGTCGAATTTTATATAGAGATTGGAGGGCCTTCATGTCCGGTTTCGCATTGGTTTTGCATATTGGAAGATGAAACGGGTGAGGCGCGATTGATAGAACTCACGTTTCGGGCTTCCCGGCATTCTGATTTAGACCCGCCGTTCAATGAAGTGAGGCTTGAACTCGAAGAAGGCACCGGAAAGATACTGAAGATAATACCGGTTGAGTAACAACCTCCGACGGGTATGACAAATATTTGATTATTGTTTTTCACAGAGGAGCCTCGGCTCCTCTTTTTTATGGGATTATGTGAATGACAACGCGTGAGGCGGCGTCCTGTACCATTGAAAAATGAGAGATGGGGGTCGGGGAAAGGGCTTATATGCGGAAACACAATGGTTATCCCAGATACATTCCCTAGACAGATGGAATGGGCGGGAGCTCGCACTTTCTGGATGAGGGGGAAATGGTCGCAAGTTGAGATTGTGACGATTACTCCGCAACAAATGCCACCAAGTGTTGACCATACATATGACCCTCAGTATAATGACAATTCAAACTATTCTCGCGTTGGGAAGGTCAATCGTAGACTTGGGGGCGACTGAGGAGCCGAGAGCATGAAGATACGTATATTTTTTTTCCTTATTACGATGACATGGATATTCTGTGTTGGTTGCAGACCGCCTAATGTCGAACCGGCGAAAACCGTTGACGGACTGATAACACAGTTATCGTCGTCCTATTGGGGAGAGCGTGCAGTGGCCGCTGAAGCACTGGGTGAGAGAGGTCCGGATGCAGGAAAGGCGGTGCCTGCCTTAATTAAGGCATTGAACGACGAACAGCAGGATGTTCGTTATGCGGCAGCAAGCGCACTTGGTAAGATAGGAGACGAATCCGCAAAGCCCGCTCTGATGAGAATGTTGGCGTATTACAATAGATATGAGTTTCCGGCAGTAGCAAAGGCGCTGATAAAGATAGGCCTGACGGAATCCGAATCGACTAATGCGGTCAGGTTGTTGAGACGCGCGCTAAAGGCCAAATATTACGGTTGGGCCGCAGCGTATTGTCTTGGGGAATTGGGACCGGCTGCCTCTGATGCCGTCCCCGATTTAATAAGTGCCCTGCGATCCTCTGACAGGAATGATGATACGATGCGCAGCCATTTGTTGATAGCTCTCGGCAAAATCGGCAAAAAGTGTGCGATTCCGCATATGGCGAAATTTTTGTACGATGACGATCAAAGCGTT
>JAUWEX010000033.1 GCA_030607235.1 Planctomycetota bacterium
GAAAGAATTCCGCGCGTTAAAGCCGCTGTTCACTCGCATCGGAATCGACCTTATAGTCGTGAGGAGCAGAAAATTCAAAATCAACCCGCTACAGGTTCCCAAAGGCGTTGACTCGCGGGAATACGCCTCGACCATCGCCGATGTTCTTGTCAAAGTGCTGAACCTTCCGCCGCGCGCCTGCGTCCTGTTGAGCAGCTCGATCATCAAGTTGTACCAGGAATTCAACATCACAAACGACGGTTCGCGATATCCGACACTGTTCCATCTTTTCGAAAACGTGCGCTCAAACCGCGACGCCAATGCGCAGTCGCGACAGGCGATCCTCGACAACCTCGAACAGATACTCCTGGCTTTCGGGCCGGAGATGTTGGGTTACTACAGAGGCTGGCCGGTGGACGAACTGGCGAAGCGCCACCTGGTATTCGAACTTACCGGGCAACCCGAAACGGGGAAAGACCTCGTGCTCAATTACCTAGTCGCCGCAGAGTTCATCTCGCGGATATCCAGAGGTGTCTCCAATCGGAAGATGGATCTGTGGATGAATATCGACGAAGGTCAGCGAATGTTCTCGCAGAGCAAAGAGACCTCCGGCCACGGCAGCAACTCTATAACCGACTTGGCCGGATTGGTGCGCGGAACCGGGATAGGGTTGTTCGTGTCGGTACTCACGCCCGACGATCTCTCAAACAGGATATCGTCGATCACGTCTACGCGGATTATGGGACGCTGCGGATCGATTCCAGAATACCAGGCCGCCGGGAAGTTTTTGGGACTCAGCAACGAGCAGGTCTTTTGGTGTGCGCACCACATGGTGCCGGGAACCTTCGTAGGGCAGGTTTCGGAAGGGAATTGGAGATACCCGTTTCTCTTCAGGGTTCCAAAGATGAATCCGCTGCAATCGATCGCGGATATTGAAACGGATGAAAGCCTGAAGGCACTTGATCACCTGACCGTCGAGCCGGTCGAATTCTCGGAGTGGTCGGCTGTGGAGCGCATAGAAGTTCAGACTTCGGGATTATCTGCAACCGCCAAACTGACGAACAGCGAAATCAAATTGTTAAAGGCCATCGTTGAGAATCCGCTGCTGTCTTCGAGCCAGTACATCAAACTTGCGAGGATCAGTCCGAACACGCTCAGTAAACTCCGGCCTCGATTGATCGAGAAGGGGCTCATAAAAGAGCACGAGATGGATTCGGGCAGTCGAGGCCGAGGCAAAAGGGTGCTTGAGCCGCTAGAGGGCGCGCTTCAGGCCCTGAAATCCTGCGGGGCAATGCGATGAGAGGCGGGGCATTTCATAACAGGATCGTCGGAGATGCGCGGGAAGTGTTTCGGAATCGGGGCTGGCAGGTCTTCACCGAGTACCGCTATCAAAGTGAGGATGTTGTTACCTATTTCGATATCTTCGCGAAAAAAGACCAGCGCGCGATCGCCTGCGAAGTCGAGACGACGATCCGGCACCTGAAAGAAAACGCGATAAAAGCACGCAGGGCGGGAGTTGATCTGTGGATCATCGTGCCGACGCGGAGGCTCCTCGAACAGAGCAAAAGGCGGCTTGGACTATTAGGACCGGGGATAAGCATCCTTTTGCCCGACCGGCTGGAGCGAAAATTAATCAAATACCACCGCATGTATATGAAAGGAGGCGACCGTGCGAATTAAATGGGGCAACATCGTTGAGTTGTTCGTTCTGATCTGCGCAATTGGTTTGCTTTTCAGGCTGCCCGACGTCCTGGAGCGGGTTCCGCGCGAGATCCACATGCCGTCGTATCTCGACGACCCGGTATACGGGCTGTGCTTCTTAGGACTACTCTGCATTACCGTCGTTGTTATTGTCAAGATGTTTATAGACAGGCAACGTTGATCGAATTCTCAAAAAATCTTTTTCGAAAGGACTCATCATGTATGAAAAGAAAATCTCAGTGGCGAATCCAGGGCTGATACTTTTTCTACTGGACGACAGCGGCTCGACTGCCGACGGCTTTCCCGGCACGACCGATCCCGTTTACAAGTGGATTGAGCGGTATTCCGGTATCATCCTCAAGGAACTCCTGGCCAGATCCACGCAGATGCAGGGAAACCGGGTCGCGATCAAGCCGCGCTACTACACCTCCGTCCTGCCTTACGGAACCGAGACTACGGTCTGGGGCGATCTGATTATGGACATCGAGAGCACCGTCAAAAAGTACACCGGCGCCGAGAACTCGCTGGGGCTGGGCGGGCATCTTGAGGGCACGGACGCGAAAAAGGCGTTCGAGAAGGCCTTCAATATCCTACAAAAGGCTATGAAGGAAGAGCGTTTCAGGGATTCCTTCCCACCGATGCTGTTTCACCTTACCGACGGACTGAGCGCCACCGATGCGACTGCTGTCGCGGAGAAGATAGGCAATCTCGCCACCGGCGACGGCAATGTCTTGGTTGTCAACGCCTTCATCGGTACGCAGACCAGCCTTGAATACAAGGGGCCGGAGGACTTCCCGGGTTACACCGTCGAGGATGAGGCAGGACCGAGTGAAGACAACGTTCGCCTGTTCAGGATGTCCTCCAAAATGCCCGAGACAATCCGGCAGAATCTCGTCGAAGACGGAATCTTCCCCGAACTGCGGCAGGATGCGCGGCTCTTCTTCGACGTGCGCTCGAAAGAGCAGCTCAAAAACGTCATCCAGGTTGTCGGCTCAATTGGCTCGCGCGCCGACCGCTTACAAAGATAGGAACGCAAGGATGAAAAACTGCTTTAATATAATCCGCGGGGTCTCACCTTCGATCCATGGAGGTGAGACCAAAAACCAGGATCGTGCGACCGTCCACTGCCGGAACTTCACTGCATGCGTCTGCGACGGCGTTACGTCATCGGCGCACGCCGAAGAAGCGGCCTCGATAGTTTCGCAATTCGCGCCGGTAATCTTCAACGGCAAAAACGTCGCGCTCAAGACACTATCCGATCTCCTGACGGCTCACCGGAAAACGGCGCTGCAGGCCGGAATCACGCTCGACGCCTCAATCCCGGACAGCATGAAGGAGATGCTGCGCGACACTGCCAGGCGGCAATTGAAGGACAGCTACCAGACAACTCTCGTCTGCGCGAAATTTCAGCCGAAAGAAAGTTATATAGACGCGCGGATCGTCTCCTGTGGGGATTCCGGGTTCTTCGCCTTCTCACCGGACGGCGAGTTGTTGCTGACCAATCTGGCGGACAAGCCTGAAAAAGCAGCGGGCCAAAGCCCCTCACAAATTCCCTTCATGCCCGACGCCGAACTGCTGACGAAAGTGATGGGAGAGTTGTCCGACTATCCCGAACTGGCGAGCGAAGAGCGGATATCAAATCCGGACAACTGGCTGGTGTGCAGGCCCATTTGCTCCTGCGGCGAGGCGGGATCGCGGGAGACACCGGTGCTGTGGCTGGATTCCGAGGAACTGCTGCTCGTGCCGAAGTATCTGACCTCTACACCGCGCGATCCGAAGTACCGTGATTTCAGGCGATTTCACTACTCACGCTTTATCCGGCGCGTGTCGTCGGCTTCGCGGGAATCGTCGAAGTTGCAGCTGGATATGCGGGGCAATACTACCGCTGTCTTGCCGGATCATTTTTACACCGGTCAGTGGGATCGCTTTGATGACAGGTTTCCGCGCGAGACGCACTTCCTGCTTTGCAGCGACGGGTTCTACCGCGGTTTCGAAGATTCCGCGCAGATATGGGACTGGCTGAAGACCCATGAAGACAGGCTTTCCACGAAACACGGCAGGAAGGAATTGCTGGCGGATTTACATTGCCGACTGCACCAAAAAAGCGGCGACGATGATATCTCGTTCATCTGGCTCTCCCCGAAATCTCAACGCAAGGAGGAATCCAAATGCCTTCCGATATCGTGAACAATTGGCTGAACGGCCGAAAGTACGCGCAGATCGATTCGCTACGCCTCAAGCCCAGAGAACACCCGACTGCGGGAGGAACCCCGCTGTCCGCTCAACGGGGACAGGCCGAGGCGTTCTACCTGCGCTCGGAAAATAATGAGTTTTGGATTGCGAAGAAGTTCTATCCGAACAAGTGCCCCGATACGGATTATCTCAACGCGATCGGCTCGATCCTGCCGCAACACAAAGCCTTCCGGTGCGGGACGGAGCGCAGGGTTCTAACGAGCGCTTCTTTGAAAAAAGTCACAGGTTCTTATTATTCCAAACAACTTGCCGACTGGCTGGAAAACGTGGTCCTGATGCCGCAAATCGGCGGATTCGACTGGGCGTCGATGACCGAGCGGATTCGCGATCGGGAGGTCTTTCTCTCGGAGATCGAGCGGAGCGCGCTGTGCGTGAATCTGGCTACGGCGGTGAAGGAGATGGAGGCGTGCTCGATAAGCCACAGGGACCTCTCCAACGGCAACATTTTTGTCAATCCGAGATCCTTCGAGGTATCGCTGATTGACTTCGACAGTCTATTTCATCCAGACCTTCCAATGCCGGCCTATACTACCGCCGGTTCGGAAGGGTACACCGCGCCTTTCGTTGAGCCCGGCGATGCACAATCAACTTATTGCAATCTTGCGGATCGATTTGCCCTGGCCGTACTTTGCGTTGAGTTCCTTATATTAACCGCCGAATCTCCCTTTTACCACGAAGGTGGGGTATTCAGTCAGGAAGATATCGACCGGCGAAACGGCGCAACCGTCGATTACGCCGAACGGGAATTGCGGAAGGCCTGTCCTGATGCTCTGGAGCTGTTTAGGAGGGCGCTCAGCGCCGGGACTTTTCAGGACTGTCCGTCACCCGACGACTGGATCGCGATCTTTCGGGATTTCGGCTGTTGTTTGTCCGTTGACGACCTGCCGGAGGTGAGTTTCGCACTGATCGAGACCGTGCCTGTAGCCTGCGTCGCCTTGCCGGATAATCCGTGGAACAATTAAACAGGAGGATTGGCGATGAGTTTAATTTTGATGATTGTCTTCTTTCCGATCTTTGTGATCCTGTTGGTGGTCATTCATCGAGCGATCCGGTCAACACTGGATTGCGGCGACAGTACTGCCAGAGTTCTCTCCGTCTGCGTATCACTGTTCGCACTCATCGGAATGAACCGCTGTTTACAGGGATCGATAGAGGTTATCCTGATTCCCTACGCGGCGCTCGGTATCTTGATTCTTTTTACGCTGCTGCTTTTCATCTTCTTCGGGAAGCATATCATCATTATCAGGAAACATTTCCGGCAACCGACCGAGCGAAAATGCAGCTCCGATACCGACGACGACCGCCTCAAAAAATAAAACGAAAGGCCAAACCATGAACCGGGAACCGATAACCGCAATAATTCTATTTAGGTCTGTAGCGGATCAATGAGATCGTTAAGGCAAAATATCCTCACGCCCGGCCTGGGCCATGAACCTCGGATCTTGGAGCAAATTGCCGATGATCTCCGCAATCTTCGCAAGGAAGTGCGGGAGATCACCGAATGGCTCCACGGACACGCGAAAGAGTACTACACCGTTGCCGAAGTCGCGGCCCTGGTGCAACGTTCGCCGTATACGGTACGGCGATGGCTCAAGGAGGGACGGATAGAAGGCATCAAGATATCAGATCGGCCCGACGATGATAGGAGCGTCAACAAGGGGCAGTATCTTATTGCAAAAGAGCAACTGGAAATATTAGTGGGCCAGGGAAAAGGGGTAAACATAAAGATATCCAACACCGCAACCTCGATCTAACCGGCCTTAATAATCCAGCGAATCGATGGCTTTCCGTCGGGAGGCCGGGAAGAGGTGTTGATAGCGACGGCGTATCTCTTCGGTCTGATGTCCCATGAAGTGGTCGATGATGCGCTGATCCACGCCGAGCGCCGCAAGATTGCTTGCAAACGAATGCCGGAAGCAGTGAAAGCCGATCCCTTCGAACGATGTTCCGGCTATCAGATTTTTGAATTGCCGGTAGGCGCTGTCCTGATCCCAGTATCCGGATTGATTGTTACTGAAAACGTATTTGCCCTTCTTGGACGTCTTGTGGAGTTTTTTCAGGATGGGGAGCAGTTTGGGGTGGATGTCGATATCGCGACCGGTGAATTCCACGCTCGAGGACTGTTTCCTGCTACGCACGAGTATCTTTTTTCGTTTCAGATCGACATCTTTCCATTCCAGAGAGAGCGCCTCACCGCGCCGCATTCCGGTATATGCAAGAAGGGCGATTAATGGGTGTAAGGGACTGCGTTTGGAAAGTTTAAGCAGTTCCGTAATTTCATCCATTTTCAGGTAGCGGAATCGCATTAAGTCTTTTTCCTCTTTATCCGTCAAGCCGCCTCGCTTGATCTGCTCGTTAATTTCCGGTCTGGTCATGAATCTGTGGGGAACCCCGGCTTTTTTGAAACGGTGACCGGGGTTGATCGGATTGTTGTTATACAGATCGCGCTCGATCGCGAACCGGAACATCTGGCTGATAGTCTGCAATTCCTTGTTGACCGTGTTCGGGCCGACCGATTCCCGACGCCAGACGACGTATTCATCGATAATCGAACTCGTAATTCCAGAGATCGCGAGTTTCGCATCATCCCCCAGAAAAGCCAGAAAATGACGAAGGTGAATCTGTTCGGTTTTGTACGAAGATGTTGCTTTGCGAGATTGCGCAGTTTTCAGATAAATGCTCGCAGTATCAAAAAGCGAATTGGATATTGAGCGTTTCGTTTCAAGCCTCATTTTGGGCTTGCCAATGAGAATGAAGTCTCCGATGTCCTCATAAGGCGGGATTTCCAGGACGCCTGTTGTGATTAAATGCATATTCTGCTCGACACGGTTTTTGGCGTGAAGTGCTTCTTTTTTGGAGGAAGTTTTTAGGGCGCGAAAAAACTGTTTTCCCCGAAAGGAAAATTTTACGTGAAAATGTTTTCCGCGACGATGGATGCTAGCCATACTACACCTCAGAACGCAATATCCAACACGATGCAATGTACATGCAATATGGTATCAAAACTGTATCAAAAAGTCAAATGCCGACAAAACAAAAGAACCGCAGGGTTGCGAGTTGTGCTCGTAAGTCCTTGCGGTTCTTATTGTTGTCTGGTGCGAGAGGGGGGACTCGAACCCCCATGAGGTAAAACCTCACTAGGCCCTCAACCTAGCGCGTCTGCCATTCCGCCACTCTCGCGCAACTTGGGCGGCTATTCTAACCGCCTTTGGGGTTTTGTCAACGTCGGGCTTGCCTTTTTTGGGCGCTTTTGCCGCGCGTTCTCGACCGCGCAGCATTGACAATCCGCCGCGGTTGTGATAGGAATTTTCCCATCATGGATTACGAAAGAAAATACGACGCGACCGTGCTTGTCTCGATTTGCAATCGTCCGGATTACGTTGAGCCTTTTCTCGACGCCTTCGCCGCGCAGACCTGCCCCGCGGACCGCTTCGAGATCATCGTCGTCGACGATTCCGGCAAGGACGGCTACGACGTGAACAAGCGCGTCATCGAAGCAATCAAGGGCAAATATGGTTTCGATATCCGCTACTTCGTTACCGGCCTGCCCAAAGACGTATACGGCAACACCGTCGCGCGCAACATCGGCCTGGCTGCGTCGCGCTCCGATCTGATCATTTGCATTGACGATGACTGCTTGGCGCACACCCATTTTGTCGAGAAGCATATAGAGGAACACCGCAAAGCCGATAGGGTTATCGTTAGCGGTGTGCGTGTGATTGATAAAGCAAAACTCGCCCAGCCCCTTCCGGTTGAAGTAGACGATCCTAAAAGCATGCGACATATCGAGAAGTACCGGACAAATTCGATAGGTGCGGGGGCATTTCTGGGTGCTAATGCCTCAATGAAAAAAAAACACCTGGAGAGAATTGGCGGCTGGAACGAGAATCTCGCCAACCGCAACGAATACGGCTATACAGATAGAGAACTCGGCATGCGCTTGCTGGGATTGGACTTGCGTGTCGTGCTGTGCGTAGACGCAATAATATATCACCGACCGACAGAAAATGAGGTGGTGCAGTTTCGCAAAAAGAACAAGAGCGCCGACCGAGCCCACAGCCGCTTCAAGCGCATCCAGCGCATCTACAAGGCCAAGCGCATCCTCGCGGCGATTTTGCGGTGCGTGCCCGTTGCCGGAAAGGACTGGGCGACCGAACTGCTCAAACCCAAACGCGTCTACACCTCGTCATGCCCGAAAAAGCAAAATTAAAAATAGCGGCCCTCCTGCCGCATACCGGTACCTTCGGCGGGGTCCGCCGCTTCATCGAGATGGGCAACGTTCTGTCGGGACGCGGTTACGATTTCTGCATCTACACGCCCGAAGGCGCCGCGCCGGACTGGATCGAGTATCGCGCTGATACCCGGTCGCTCGACCGAATCGAATCCGATGCGCCGGATGTGGTTTTGTGCGGGGACGTAGGTCTGTTGCCGCGATTCGTCCAAATAAAAGCCCGGCTAAAAATCATGAACCTCGTCGGCTCGCGTTTTGCCGGGAAATACCTGAGCAATTTGCGCGATGATATCGTGCTGGTCGGCAATTCGTGCGAGTGGCGCGAATATATGCCGGGCTGCGAGGGCTATACGATCGCCGGCGGGGTGAACCCGGGAATTTTCAGGCCGATGAACCTGCCGCGCATCGACGAGAGTTTGCGGATTATCTGCTTCGGGCGCAAATCGAAAAAATACAAGGCGACTTCGCTCGTCGTCGCGGCCTTCCGGCGGCTGCGGCCGCGCAGGGCATTCCGCCTCGTTATGTTCGACAGCGTGCAATTCAAGAAGCCGTGGTTTTTGCGGGCCGAAGCGCATTGCGGCCTGAGCCAGACGCAACTCGCGGCCCTCTACAACACCGCCGATCTGTTCGTCAGCGCGGAGTGGGGTGCGGGCTGGTCCAACACCTCTGCCGAGGCGATGGCGTGCGGGTTGCCGGTGGTGTGCACCCCCAGCGGCACAAAGGATTTTGCGATCGACGGGGAGACTGCTGTCGTGATTCCGTTTGATTCGCCCGCGGCGATAGTCGACGCGATAT
>JAUWEX010000091.1 GCA_030607235.1 Planctomycetota bacterium
GATGATCCCACAAAAGACAATTAAGAAAGAAGTAGAGATTACCGGGATCGGCATCCATACCGGCCATGAGGTCAGCATGCGCATAAAGCCCGGCCGCCTGGACAGGGGCGTGGTTTTCGTGCGCACCGATTTGCCCGACAGACCCGCGATCGAGGCCTCGGTAGACAACGTGGTGTTTCGGCAGCGTTGCACCGCGCTCAAAAAGGGCGACACCGAAGTACGCACGATCGAGCACGTCTTGGCGGCGCTGCACGCGCTCAGCATCGACAACCTCACGATCGAAATCGACGGGTTCGAAGTGCCCAACGTCGACGGCAGCGCCGCGCCGTTCCTGCAAAAAATCAAGGAAGCCGGAATCGAGGAGCAGGCCGCCAACAAGCGTACCTTTGTGGTGCGCAGGCCCGTTGCGGTGAGCGAGGGCGATATTACGCTGGTGGCGATACCGTCGGAGAGCGGACTCAAGATTTCCTACACCATGGATTACGATATCCCGTCGCTGCGCTCGCAGTTCTACTCACTCGTGCTCGGGCCCGAGGCGTTCGAGCGCGAAATCGCCTCGGCGCGCACCTTTTGCCTGAGCCGCGAGGTGGAGGAATTGCAGAAGGCCGGGCTGGGCAAGGGCGCGACGTATCAGAATACGCTGGTCGTAAACGAAAAAGGCGTGGTCAACACCCACCTGCGCTATCCCGACGAATTCGTCCGCCACAAAATTCTCGACCTCATCGGCGACCTGTTCTTGATGCAGGCCAACATACAGGGCCACATCATCTCCAACAAATCCGGCCACCCGACCAACGTCCAGTTGGTCAAGGCGCTGCTGGCCGAGGATGACCGCGTGGACGCCGCCGAAGAGAATATGGAGTACGCCGACGACAGCGGCAAGGAAACGTCTTCGCTGGGGATCAACGAAATTCAGAAAATACTGCCGCACCGCTACCCCTTTCTGCTCATCGACCGCGTTGTCGAGATGGACGGATACCGCCGTGCGGTCGGCATCAAAAACGTTACGTACAACGAGGCGTTTTTTCAGGGCCACTTCCCCGAACAGCCGATAATGCCCGGCGTGCTTATCTTCGAGGCGCTGGCGCAGCTGGCGGGTGTGTTGCTGCTGCGCAAGATGGAAAACGCCGGCAAGACGGCGGTCTTGTTGAGCATCGACAAGGCCAGGATAAGAAAAACGGTCGTGCCCGGCGACCAACTCGTGCTGGAGGCGGTCGCGTCCAAGGTCAAGAGCCGCACGGGCCAGGTAAGCACGCGCGCCAAAGTCGACGGCAAGGTCGTGGCCGAGGCGCAGATAAGATGTATGCTGGTTGATACCGGATCGTAACGCCGCAGGGCGATAAAACCATTGACGTATTTTTGAGAGTGCAAAAAAGTGAGTAACATTATTATTGATCCGACAGCGAAGGTGCACCCGGACGCCAAACTGGCTTCGGGTGTGGTAATCGGGGCTTTTACGCTTGTCGGGCCGCACGTAAAAATCGGCCAGGGCACCCGCATTGGCAACAACTGCACCATAACCGGCCATACCACTATCGGCAAAAACAACCAGGTCTTTTCCTCGGCGGTTTTGGGATCCTACCCGCAGGACATTACTTACCGCGGCGAGCCTACCAGACTCGAAATCGGCGACGGCAATTTCTTCCGCGAGTTCGTTACGGTCAACGTAGGCACGGTCAAAGGCGGCGAACTCACCCGCATCGGTAACAACTGCATGTTCATGGCGTGCAGCCACGTCGCGCACGACTGCCAGGTCGGCGACCACGTGGTTATGATAAACAACGCTCTTATCGCCGGGCACGTCTCGATAGGCGACCGAGCCGTGCTCAACGGTGCGGCCGCCGTCAACCAGTTTTGCTCCATCGGCAAATGGGCCTACGTGGGCGGCTTGACGCGCATCGTGCAGGATGTGCCGCCCTTTACCATCATCGAAGGCCACCCCGCCCGCATCCGCGGCGTCAACGTAATAGGCATGCAGCGCGGCGGCTTTACCGAAGAGCAGATCAACACCCTCAAAGAAGCCCACAAGTTCATCTTCCGCTCTTCCAGCGTACACAGCAAGGCGCTTCAGGAACTGGAAGCCAGGCCCGACCTGAGCGAAGAAGTCCGTTACCTCTTGGAATTCCTCCGGCGTCGTGAGAAAGGCAAGAGCGGCAGATGGCGCGAGACTCAAAGGATAAAAAAACATGCATAAACTCAAAGTCGCGGTTGTCGGCGTAGGGCACCTGGGCAAATTTCACGCACGCGTCCTTTCCGAGATGGAGGACGTCGAACTTGTCGGCGTCGTTGATATCGATGCGAAGATCGCGGGCGAGACGGCCGCAAAATACAACACTACGCCTTACTCTTCGCACAACGAAATCATCGACAAGGTCGACGCGGTGAGCATCGCCGTCCCGACCAACCTGCACTACGAAATCGGGCGCGATTTTCTGGCGCGCGGAATTCCGGCGATGATAGAAAAGCCGATTACCGAGGACGCCGCCACTGCGCGCAAACTTGTCGACATCGCGCGCGAGAAAAACACGATCCTCCAGGTCGGCCACATCGAGCGGTTCAACCCTGCCATCGTCGCCACGCGCGAGATCATCGACACGCCGCGGTTTATCGAGTCGCACAGGCTCGCGCCGTACTCGTTCCGTTCGCGCGACGTCGACGTCGTGATGGACCTGATGATTCACGATATCGACATCATCCTCAACCTCGTCAACAGCCCTCTTAAGGAGGTGCGAGCGGTCGGCCATCCGGTCATATCGAAGAGCGAGGACATCGCCAACGCGCGGCTGACGTTTGAGAGCGGCTGCGTGGCCAACATTACCGCCAGCCGCCTGTCGCTGGAGGCTGCGCGCAAGGTGCGCGTGTTCTGCGACCACTGCTACGTGAGCCTCGATTACGGCAAACGAACCGCGCAGTTGTTCAGGCCTTGCGAGTCCATCCGCAACGGCACATTCGATATCGAGGACTTTCTCGGCAAGACCGATCTGAGCAACGTCAAGGACCTGCGCGACATCGTTTTCAAGGATTTCGTCGCCGTCGAAGAAGTGCCGATGAATCAGGCCGACCAACTCGAAAGCGAACTGGGGGCTTTCGTAGAATGCGTCCGCGAGGGCCGCAGACCGCTGGTGTCGGGCGAAGATGGCCTGCTGGCGCTGGAGGTGGCGGAGCGGATCATCGAGGCAATCCGCAGTCACAAGTGGGCGGACTGAGTCGCTGTGAGGAAATCGAAGGACAAATCGTGGCATCTGCCGGAGGTCGATCCCGCCAAACACATCGTCGTGCTTGCGGGTGAGCACTCCGGCGATATGCACTCCGCCAAACTCATCTCCGAACTCAAGGCGCTCAATCCCGAACTGACTTTTTCGGGCCTGGGCGGGGAGATGATGGTCGCGCAGGGCATGACGCTGCTCGGCGACAGGACTGATCACGTTGCGATGGGGCTTGTGGGGGTGGCGAGCGTGATTCGTCATCACGCGAAACTGCTCTTTGGCGTGGTGCGCATGATTCAGCGCATGCGCCCCGCGGCGGTGATCCTGGTGGACAGCCCCGATTTCAACCTGCGCGTGGCCAGCCGCATCCACGGCCTCGGAATTCCAGTGTATTACTACATCACGCCTCAGGTCTGGGCGTGGCGCAAAGGGCGGATCAAACAGATAAAAAAATTCACCGATGCGGCGTATTGCCTTTTCGATTTCGAAAAGGAAATGTTCGACGAAGCCGGTGTCGAGGCCGAATGGATAGGTCATCCGCTGGTGGAAATCATTGCCAACCGCCAGGCGTGCGATCTGCGCGCGGATATGAAACTTCCTGCTGACAAGAAATTGGTGGGGCTGCTGCCCGGCAGTCGCAAAAGCGAGGTTCGATACCTGGTGCCGATATTGGCCGAGGTCGCTGAAATCATCCGGCGCAAACGCGACGACGTGGAATTCGTCTTCAGCCGCGCGCCCGGTATTTCCGGCGATTTTTTTGCGGAATGCATGGGCGGGGCGGGCCTGCGCGTGATAGAAAACCGTTCGCAGGATATCATGGCCGGCTCCGATGCGATAATCGTCGCCTCGGGGACCGCGACGCTGGAGGCCGCACTGCTGGATGCGCCGATGGTAGTCGTATACAAGACCTCGTTTCTGTGCTATTACTCGCTGATCAAGATGATGCATATCAGGGATTTCGCGCTGACTAATATCGTGGCTCGGCGCACGGTAGTGCCGGAACTGCTGCAACACAATTGCACGCCCGAAAAAATCGCCGGGGAGATGTTGCGGCTGCTGGAAGGCGACAGCATAGAACGAATGCGCAAAGACTTGGCCGAAGTGCGTCGACATCTCGGAGAACCCGGCGCAACGGCGCGCGCGGCGGCCTCGATGCTAAAGCGCCTGGACCTGGCGGGGACGCCCCGCAGCCCAGGCAGCGCCTGGAGGCAATAGGGAAGTAACCACATTCTCCGATGCCCGCGCCCTGCTTTTTGCCTGACGGCAAAAAGAGGCCGGGCACTGCCACTTGCTGGCGATTTGGGCAAGTTTGCTGTGTTGAAAAGTCTCAAGTCGGACGGCGGGCAGGCAGGGTCTGCTGCCAAGCGGGGAGAAAGCACCTATTCCAATATCCGCCTGAGGCGGACTCGCTGCCGCGCCTTCTCGGCGCGGGGCGCGTCGCTTGCACTCACTAACAAATCTTGTGCGCGGATTCGCGGTTTCAAAAATATCTCTGTGCTCTCTGTGTCCCCCCAAACACCGCGTCGGGTAAACCCGCTAACAATACTGGCGGGTAAACCTCTGTGGCGGAAGACAAAATCTTGAAATGCTTTAGTGGCGAGGGGCGGTTTTTTTGTCCGGGGAGGAAACGGGCCGAAGACGCGGTTTGCGCGGATGGGTGTTTTTGTGCCGCCGAAACCCTAACCTGTGTGCTTCGGGCGGGTTGCGCCAAAGAAACACGGACGTTGTAACCTTGCGATTACATCGTCCGTACATAGTTAGCCCTCAATACAATATGCGCGTCGAATTTTTTTTAATTTTTTTTGAAAAATCGGTTATCCTGATGAGGGCGATTTGCGGGAATCGCTAAACGATTACATCGATATCGCGGCCATCTTCGGGGGTGCTGAAGTTTTCGGCCTCCTCGGCCTGTTTGTGTTCTTCGAGCCGTTTGCGGGCCTGATCGAGCGATTCGTCGAAGTTCTGCCCGTGACGGCCGTCTTTGTCGACGGGGATGACGGTTTTGCCTTCGGTGTGCTGGGTTTGCTGCACCCGGGCTTGTGCGAGCAGCGCGCGGTTTTTCTGGCGGATACTCAACTCTTCGCGGCCGGCCTGATCTACGGCCTGAAAAATTGCGTAGGCGTCCTGTGCGAACTGAACGCGCAGAAGGGTACTGGCGAGGTTAATCGCTTCTCCTGACATTTGGGTTCCTTCCCGTAAAAACTATTCAGGAGTCCAACCATTCAGGGCCGTGCCCCGGGGGACAAAACATGTTCGTGGTTTACCGAATTTCCAACCGGGCGTAGCGTTCGCGTCAGCCTCCCAGCTTTATCAACAATATCAGGCCGATGATTATCTGAACGATGAATGAACCAGCCGAAATTATTACGGCGTACATCGCTTTTTGCGAGTTTTTTTTGCCGGGCAGCAGTGAAGGGTGCGATATTGCGGAAAATCCAAAAATCAGCGCGATAAGCGATATTACGATTCCAGCGCCGGGAATCAGTCCGATTAGCGCCCATTTGAAGGCGCGCTGAGCGTAGTCGGGTATGTCGTTTGCGCTTGCTTTTCTGTGGAAATGGGCGACGATATCTTCG
>JAUWEX010000038.1 GCA_030607235.1 Planctomycetota bacterium
GGATGGGGATAGCCAAGTCCCTTGCGCGCCAAACCGGTGTTTTGGATGGAGACCAGGACGAAACCAATCCCCGCGTTATCGGCATCGTCGAAATGTTTGAACAAATAGCCGACGACTGCGAAGCCGAGCAAGACAACAAACGCCTCCGTGAGGACGCGGTGGAGGCGTTGCTTTGGCGGGCGCGACTTATTTTGACCACTGACGGAAAGGCGAGCCTTTTTACTCTGGCGAATGAAATCGCGGCGCTTAGCGGCGAGTCTGCGGTCAAATCCGGCAGCGATATCCTCAACGGACTGCCTCTGTCTTTTGCGGACGGGATTCTGGCCGGTGTCAAGGATGCAGATGCCGGATTCGCGGCGGATGTGTGCGAGACGCTGGCCGAGAGGATTGTCGACAACGTATCCGATTATGTGCGGCTGACCTTGCGAGCGGCCGATTTGTACCAGAGGATGGGCGGCTGGCCCAACGCTCTCGATCGCTACAACGCTATTGCGGCTCTTGCGCAAAAACACCACGACAATCTGGATCTCAGAAAGGCCGATATTTCCGCGCGTGTAATGATTGCCCGGCATTTTTACGACCAGAACAGCGATTTGGCGGCGTTTGCCGACCGGATGAAAGAGATATGGGACATCGCGCGCACGAGTGTCGATCCCGATGAACCGGAATCTTATCTGTTCCAGTGCGACCTGGCCGACGCCGGCTTGTGGCTGGCGAATATGCGGGTCGGCGAATGGAGACGCACCGGTACCGAGGAAGACAATTTCCTGCTGAACGCCAGGGAGGAGATCTATCAGATCGTTCGTTTCGTCGAGCCTGACGACAAAACCCCTGACGGCGACCACAATCACTGGGTCATGGTTAACGGCGAGGCGATTCGCCTGCTGATGAACATCTATAAAATTCGCAGCGAGACGTTCTCTTACTCGGTAAACGATATTCTCGGAGTCTCGCGCAGTTTTATCAACAACCGCAGAATCCCCGCTCAAGCCTGCGCAGAGATGGAACTGTTCAACGGCGAAGTTCTCTTGTATTTCCGCAAATACAGCCAGGCTCGCGATTTGTTCAGCCGATTTATCGAGCCGGACCTGCCCTATTTCCGAGCCGTCGATCTGATTATCGAGAGTTTAATCTCCGAAGGATATTCCCATAAAAAAGATGCCGCTGAAATCGACCTGATAAACGCGCTGATGGTGAAATACGGCGAGTTTGTCAAGGTGGATTACGGGCAAATCGAAGAAGTGGGCGAGATCAAACAGAGCCTCAGAAGCAAAATAATCCTGACCGCTCTTTTGCAGATTATCGACGATCCGGTGCGTGAAACCGACCCCGCCTACGCACAATACAGGATTAACCTTTATAAGAATTTGCTCGAAGCGATCGACGGTGACCTGGCGGACAATGAAACGGCCTGCGTGGTTACGGCTATGGGGGATATCGGCGAGGAGGGAATTGAACAATTGATGAAGGTGAAGTCGGGCGTCCGGCCGGATATGAGCGACGACCTTTTCGTTGACGATATGGATGTGGTGCGAAATCAAAAATCGGAAGCAAGGAAAAATGAGATGATATTCTGGCTGGGAGTCCGGCTGTTGTTCGAAAGCCGGGCCGAGAAAGACGACACCCCGCAGGATAAAAACAAAAAGGAAAAGATGGCCGCGAAAGCCCGCGAGTATTTCAGGGAAGTCCTGCGCAGGGATGTGTTTTGCGACCATTGGTATTCACGCTTCCTGCATGTGATGCTGCGCGAGAAACCCGTCGAGATATCCTCCATCTGATGCTGCTTGTAATCGACAATTACGACTCCTTTACCTACAACCTTGTCCAGCGTCTCGGCGAAATCGGCATGCAGTGCGTCGTACGACGGAACGACGAAACCGACCCCGAAGAAATCGCGCGCCAGTCCCCGACCCACATCGTCATATCGCCCGGCCCCTGCACCCCCGCCGAGAGCGGATGCAGCGTGGCGGTCGTAAAGAAGTTCGCAGGTGATATCCCCATTCTGGGTGTGTGCCTGGGACATCAGTGCATCGCGGAGGCCTTTGGTGGTAAGGTGGTGCGGGCCGAGAGACTGGTGCACGGCAAGACTTCGCAAATCCAGCACGACGGCCGGGGCGTCTATCGCGGTCTGCCCAACCCCTTCGTTGCAACGCGCTATCATTCGTTAATCGTCGAGCGCTCGGCCTTGCCGGAATGCCTCGTCGCGACCGCACAAACGCCGCAGGGCGAACTGATGGGGCTCCGTCACGTTCGTTACGCGGTGGAGGGTGTCCAGTTTCATCCCGAGTCTTTCCTGACGCCCGAAGGCACGAGGTTGCTGCGCAATTTTATCGGTATGTGATAGAATTCGTCTTGGAGGGACTTTTGAGCGCCTCGATCATTTTCGCCGGAAGGCGCTTGACCTTGAGATTCTTGTCTACGCACGCCAGGCGCGTCAGGCCTTCCGAAAGCAACACCTCGTTCTCGGCATCGAGCACCTGGTAGTGAAACGTAACCTGTACCCGCGTAATCTTGCCGACTCTCGTTCGTATAATCAATTCGCCGTCGTAGCCCGTGTTGGCGTGATAGCGCAGTTGCGCCTCAACGATCGCGAGGAAATAGCCGTCCCGTTCGAGTCTGCTGTATTCGTATCCCCGCGCCCGCATGTATTCCGTGCGCCCCATCTCGTAGTACAGCAGGTAATTCGCATGGTAGACCACGCCCATCTGATCCGTTTCGCCGTATCGAACCCGCGTCCTGATTTCGTCCTGAATCATTACTCTCTCCGGTTCTGCAATGAAGCGAAAGTATGAGTATACGCTATGGGCGTCGATTGTCAACGCGCGGGGACGCCCCGCTGCAAATAGGGGAGGAAGCACTCACTCCAAGACCCGCTCGCTGTCTGTCGCCCTTCGGCGACAGAAGCGCTTCGCTTGTACTCACTGACAAATCTTGTGCGCGGATTCGCGATGTGATTTTTTCCGTGCGGGCGGGGACGCCCCGCCGCAAATAGGGAAGTAACCACACATTCCAATATTCGCGCCCTGCTTTTTGCCTGAAGGCAAAAAGAGGCCGGGCGCTGCCACTCACTGGTGAAAAGTGAAGCGACTGCGTTTTTTTCGCCGTAAGGTGAAAAACAAGGAGCCCTCGTCCGCCTAGTGCGGATGGCCCGCAAACCGAATCTTAAATTGCATTAAGCGGGGCGAGATGATATACTTCGCGACTTAACAAAGCAGGAAAGTCTAATTTTCGAGGTGTTTTCCCATGATGGAAGCAATTCAACTCAAACGCGGTAATGTGATAAAGATGGACGGCGGCATGTTCAAGGTCCTCGACATCCATCTGTTGACGCCGGGCAACAAGCGCTCGCTTTTGCAGACGAAACTCAAAAACATGAAGTCGGGCAATATTTTCGACAAGCGTTTTCGCAGCAACGACAAAGTGGAAATCGCGTTTCTCAAGCAGAAAACGATGGAGTACATTTACTCCGCCGGAGAGGAACACTGGTTTATGGACGTCGAGACCCACGAGCAGACTCCGCTTGGCGACGAGATGCTCGATAACGCAATGGACTACCTCGTGCCCAATACCGAAATCGTAGTAAACCTTTTCGATAACAACCCGGTCTCCATCGACCTGCCGACTACCGTCAGCCTCGAAGTTACCGAGACCGACGCCGCCGTCAAAGGCCAGACCGCGACCAACCAGTACAAATCGGCCACGCTCGAAACCGGCATCAAGGTCCAGGTCCCGCCGTTTATCAAGGCTGGCGAGAAACTCAAGATCGACACGCGCACCGGCGAGTACCTCGGCCGCATGAAGGAATAACCCTCCGGCAGGCCAACGAAAAAAGACGCCCCTTTCGGAGGCGTCTTTTTTATCGGCGCGAGTCGGTTATTTTTCGTATTCGATTTTCTTGAGGTTCCTGCAGATTAGCACGAGTTTGAGATCGCCGATCGTGGCGATTACCTGCTCGCTGTCGTTCAGGGTTGAGAGGATCGTCGAGGCTTCGCACGAAAAATTCAGTTTCATCCGTTCGTCCTTGAAAGTCAGCAGGATCGACAGCTCGAAATCGTCCGTTCCCGGTATCTGCCTGGTTTTGCCCTCGATTGCGAACATCCTGTTGCCCTCGACCTCGACCATCACGTCCGAAATTTCTTCCATGAACTTGACGACTTCCACCCGCTTTATATCGATCTGGTTGCCGACCTTGAGGGTCTGCTGGACGGCGTAGACCACCGTTTCTTTCGTCGCGGGCCTGGTTTCTTCGGGCTTTGCCGGTTCGGGCATGGGCGCGGTTTCGGTGCTTTCCTCCGGCGCAGGTTCGGGCTCGGTTTCATCCCCTTCCGGCTCGGCCTCATCCGGTGTGGTTTCGTGTTCTTCGGCAGGCGCAACATCGCTGTCGCTGTCGGGAGCGGGCGGCTCTATGAGCGGCATCGCTTCATCGCTGTCGCTGTCGTCAAGCGGCGCTTCGGAGGGCAGCGCTTCTTCGGCGGGCTGTACGGGGACGGCCTCCGCCGCGGGTGCTGCCGGCTCGGTCCTGATGAGTTTGAATTCCAACTCGACCGAATACAACTGAGCCTTTTCCCTGGGGATAACGGCCGGTTCGGACAACGCACAACCCGCAACAAATGCAACGGCGACGCTAATCAGGATCGCGGCACAGAAGCCTCTAGCCATGATTTGCTCCTTAAGCGAATTCGTAATTGGTTATTTGCTTTGCGCGTGTCTTATCATCTCGCCCGCGCCTTGTTCTAACAATTTCCGGGCCGCAAGGCAGCCGGCTTTATCCGGTTCCCCCACGCCGCACTCGCACAAAACTGCGCATTTATCCCTACCATCGACATCCAGCACCTCAGCCTTTAACGCAAGGCGATTTCCTTTTACGGTTGCCAATCCGCCGATGGGTGTACGGCAACCGGCACCCAGTTCCCGCAGCAGGGCTCTTTCCGCTTTCACGCAGTTAAACGAATCAGCGTGGTTTATGGCTTGAATAATTTTCAGGATATTTCCGTCGGCTTCGCGAACCTCCACCGCCAGCGCGCCCTGGCCCGGTGCGGGCAAAAGCGCGTCCGCCTCGAAGACCTCCGCCGCCCGCCCGGCCCAGCCCACACGCTCAAGGGCCGCCAGCGCAATTATCGCGCAATCGATTTCGCCTTCTTCGACCTTCTTGATGCGCGTGTCGAGGTTGCCCCGAAGCGGCGCGACAAGCAGGTCGGGCCGTATTGCGAGCACCTGTGCGCGTCTGCGGGGGCTGCCGGTGCCGACGAGAGCGCCCTGCCGCATCTCCGCCAGTTTTTTGCCGTTGCGCGAGACCAGCGCGTCCAGCGGGCTGAGTCTTCGTGGAACCGCGCCGATTATCAGCCCGTCGGGCAGGCTGGAGGCGAGGTCTTTGGCGCTGTGAACCGCCGCGTCGATTTCGTTGCCGAGCAGCGCCGCTTCGATTTCCTTGGTGAAAACGCCCGTTGCGCCCAATTCCGCGATCGGCCTGTCCTGCGAGCGGTCGCCGGTGGTTTTTATCACGCGAATCTCGAATTCGACTTCCGGGTGAGCCTGCCGGAGGGCGGCCAGC
This sequence comes from Planctomycetota bacterium, assembly GCA_030607235.1. Taxonomy (GTDB): domain Bacteria; phylum Planctomycetota; class B129-G9; order B129-G9; family B129-G9; genus JAUWEX01. The sequence goes on from JAUWEX010000038.1 coordinate 5,552, forward strand.
ACCTGATTGGTCTGCGTCAGTGCCAGTTCGCTGCCGCGCGTTCCGATGCGGATCGTTTTTTTCATTTTTGTTTCGCCCCCAGCAATTTTCTGTACTTTTCCGCGATCTTGCGCACCATCGACCTGTGGTCGAACATCTCCTCGCACATCAGCCGCCCCCTGCGCCCCATCTCGCGGGCTTTGTCCGGCGCAAGCAGCAACTCCGAGATAGCATCAGCGAGGGCCTCGACCGATTCCGGCTCTATCAGCCTGCCGGTTACGCCGTCGACGACCACCTCGCGCGCGCCGTCGATATCGTAGGAAACAACCGGCACCTCGCACAGCAGCGCCTGCGGCAGTACCCGCGCCAGGCCCTCCCGTAGCGAGCAGTGCGCCACGATATCCGAGGCGCCGAGGTAGTCGCTTATCCGCTCGGGCGCGACCAGGCCGGTGAAAACCAGGCGGTCGGCGATTCCGAGCCGGCGGGCGCTGTCTTCGAGCGTACGGCGCAGTATCCCGTTACCGACGAAAAGTAGTTTGGCTTCCGGGACATCCTTGAGTATCCGCGGCATCGCCGCCAGCAGAAATTCGTGTCCTTTGAGGTGAAACAGTCGCGCGACCTTGCAGATAACCCGGTCGTTTTCGCCGAATCCCAGTTCTTCGCGCAGGCGTCGCCGTTCGTCGGCCTTCGGCGGGCGGAAAAGATCTATCTCCAGCCCGCTGCGTATCGTCTCGAATTGCTCCCGCGTCGCGATTGACGCCGCGACGGCCTTTTCCGTCATCGCGTCGGCGACGGTGATGATGGCGTCGCAATGCCGCGCGGCGCGTTTTTCCAGAAACACGTAAAGACGGTTGCGAAGGCCGTTTTCGTAGTCATGGAACGGCAGCCCGTGGATCGTGTGGACGATAACGGGCACGCCGCAGGCGCGTGCGGCGCGTCGGCCGAGGATGCCCGCCTTGGAACTGTGTGTGTGGACGATGTCAGGGCGCTCTCGGCGAATGATTTTGCACAGACGCCGGTAGGCGCGCCAGTCGCGCAGCGGATTTACCGTGCGGCGAAGGTCGTCCACGGGTATTATCCTGACCCCGTTGGTGCGCGCGCGTGTCAGCAATTCCCCTTCCGGGCCGATTGCCGGGCCTGTAACGAGGCACGGCTCAAAATCCGGTTCTCCCATCAGTCCCTCGACGGTTAGCAGCGTGTTTTCCTGCGCCCCGCCCAGAACCATCCGGGTGATTATGTGCATAACTCTGTATTTTTTCACGGATTTATTTTACCACAACCTCTGCGGCGCGCAAGCGGCTGTATCGGCGGCTCCAGGACGCAAATTCGGCTTATTTGCCGTACGCAATTCTGAAATATGTGTTTTGGGCGGCGCGGGGCTTGTGATTCGCAAGCGGCGCGGAAAATAATATCTTCAAAAATATTCAGGCGGTCTTGCGAGGCCGCCTTTTTTTTGGGACAATGCCTGTAATACCCCACCTGGAGAGAAGGCCATGTATTTCATAAAAAAATGCGAATCGCAGCGCGAAATCGACGAAGCGATAAAAATCTTTCGGGAGACTTTGCCAGAGGATTCGTGCGTGCCGGATAAAGAGACGACGTTTTTTCTGGCCCGTATCGGCGACAAGGTTATTGCGGCGATATGGTTGAGAGTGTCCGGCGATCAGGCCGAGATCGGTCCTGTGGCCTTTGCCGAAGGTCCCGCCGAAGACGGGGTTGGGATCGCGCTCCGGCGGACAGCGCGCGACGAGGCCATAATGCGCGGCGTGAAGCGGGCCGTCTTGCCGGACGGAAGGACCGAGAGCCTGCCCTCCGCGCGCTCGTACATGTGCAAAGTATGCGGTCGTGAGAATATGTATGCCCCCCGTGCCGGGGCCAGGTTGAAATGCGCCGGTTGCGGCTACGTAACCCCTGCCGACGACCTTGCCGACTCCATCTGACCGGTGTTAGCGGTCTATTTGTCTTGACTTGGAGGGAGCGTTAAGTAGAATCTAAAAGACCGATGCCGAACTTACGCGGTGTCTGTCTTTGTTTCTTTTTGGGGTGCGTATGCGTGCTGTAATATCCGACGTGCACAGTAATATCGAGGCTTTCGAGGCTGTCCTGGCCGATATAGAATCGCAGGGCATCACCGATATCCTCTGCCTCGGCGATATGGTCGGCTACGGGCCTGATCCGCGCGAGTCGATCGCGATGCACCAGCAGGCTTGCCGCCAGGTTATCCTGGGCAATCACGAACTCGCGATAATGGGCGAGCAGGAGGACTTTAACGAGCGCGCAAAGGCCGCGGTTACCTGGACGAAAAACCAACTTGCTCTCAACGGCAGCGGCGGAGCGCAAAACCGCGTTTACTGGGACTATATCGGCGGCTTGCCCAAGATCGTGGTGGACGGGCCGTTTGTCTTCGTACACGGGTCGCCCCGCGATTACATACGTGAGTACATTTTTCCGCGCGACGTATACAACGAGGAAAAACTGCGCGCGATTTTTGAACTCATCGACAACTATTGCATCGTCGGCCACACGCACATTCAGGGCGTTATTACCGAAGACCCGAATTTCCTGCGGCCGGGTGACCTGGGCGGGGTATACAAACTCCGCAGGCAAAAGGCCGTCATAAAC
>JAUWEX010000404.1 GCA_030607235.1 Planctomycetota bacterium
CGCGCTTCGGCGGGATCGCGCTGCTGGAGCGCGGGTATACGCGAAAGGTCGATGTCCGCCAGCGCCCTGACGCCGCAATTGAGAATATGCTCGAAGTCGGCTCGGTCGAAACGGATGTTGTGGCGTCCCTCGCCCAGTGGTATGTCGCGTCTGATGGAATGCGCCAATTTCGCCACGTCGACTTCGCGGGCCTTGAGGGGCGTGGTAACGATGCGCATCCCGCAGTTGATGTCGTAGCCCACGGCGCTGGGCACTACCGCGTCCTCGCAGGCGAGCACACAGCCGATGGGCACGCCGTAGCCGTGGTGAATGTCGGGCGTGGCGAGCACGCGGAAAACGCCGGGCAGTTTCGCCGCGTCGCGCAACTGCTCTACGGCGCTGTCTTCGAGCAGGATATCGGTACTGGCGAAAATCGTCGCGTCCACCAGCATCCCGCCGGACTTTTCGACGCGCAGGCGGAATTCGTCCAGCCGCTTCACATCATCACTCCACCTTCCACCCGTCGTCCTCCTTGACCAGCGTATACTTGAGATTGCTTTTGTCGTCTTTGTCCTTCGTACCTTTCAAAAACAAAGTAGCCTTGACCGTAGTTTCGTCTATTGATTCGATCATGACCTTGTCCACTTCCATATCGGCGAAGTCTTCTTTGTGCAGCCGGTCGAACTCGACCTTGAGCATCTTTTCAAAATCCTCTTCGTCCATGTCCTCCGGCAGTTTGAGTTTCTTCGCGGAGAGCATCGCCTTGTATTCGTCGAAATTCCCCTCGATAATCGCCGCCGCGAATTTGCGCGCGGCGCCTTCCGCGCTCGAATCGACCGCTATCTCCCCGCCGCCGCCAAAAGCACCAACAATAATCACGACCAGCAAAATAACAGCGACGACCAGCGCGCCCGCGCCGCCGAAAAATCCGATCTGCGCAAATGTCTTTCCGCGCACGGGCGAGTGCCCGCGATCGATCGCTTCCAGTTCGAATTTTCCGCGCCACAGCGCCACACCCGCACAGGGTATCGAGCCGACCCAGACCGCGATCATGATTGCATGCAACAGTCCGCTCGCAACCTCCAGCCACATAGCAATCCCCATCAGCACGCCGACGAATCCGACGACGGCAAGGTAAAGCACCTGTCGCGCGCCCTCGCCAGGCGGCGTCTCCGCAGTCATTTTCACCCGCGCCAGACCGCGGGATTTTTTGCTCTGGCTGTTATTGTGCTTGTTTACCAGGTCGCCGTGCATTGCCGCCCCCCTATTTGACTCGGATACGGATGTAGTCTTTTTTCTTGCCGACCTTGAGGATCATCCCGTCCACCACCGGAACGTCCGCGCCCGGATCGGCGAGTTTCTTCGGCGTTACGCCGTCGGCGAACAGGGTTACCGCACCCTGTGAGATTTTTCGCCGCGCGTCGGAACTCGAACTCGCCAGTTTCGGTCCCGTCAAAAGTTTAACCGCCCAGATGCAGCCGTCCTTCAACTCGTCGGCCCTGATTTCGTACTCGGGAATATCATCGGGAATTTTGTCTTCCTTGAATTTCGCATCGAAGGCCTCGGACGCGGCAATAGCGGCGGCATCGCCCCAGAACTGCCGGACGATCTGCCCGGCCAGAGCGGCCTTCGCATCACGCGGATGAGCGCCCTCGGCCAGCAATTCCTCGATCTTCTCCTCCGGCATCCCGGTAGCCAGTTCGAAATAATTCCGCATCAACTCATCGGGGATCGAC
>JAUWEX010000271.1 GCA_030607235.1 Planctomycetota bacterium
CTCGATCCACGCGGGTGAAACCGCGATGGAGGCGGCGTTTTTGTTCGGCGCGAAAAACGAACTCTACCGTTTCCTCGAAAGCGTCGGCGCAAACCTGCACGACTGGCAGCCGCCCAACAAAACGCCGGTGCGCTACCTGGCGGAACTCGGCGTACTCGGCAAACGCACGCTGCTGGCGCACTGCAATTATCTCACCGCCGGGGAAATCGATCTTATTGCCCAAAACGGCGCATCGGTGGTATACTGTCCACGCAGCAGCGACTACTTCGGCCACGACGACCACCCTCTGCGGCATCTCGTCGACAAGGGGATCAACGTCGCGCTCGGCACCGACAGCCTGGCGAGTTGCGATTCGCTGTCGGTACTCGACGAGGTGAAATTTCTCGCCCGGTGTTCGCCTCAATTGCCGCCGGCGCATTTCTGGCAGATGGCCACCGCCGGAGGCGCGGTCGCGCTCGGCCTGAAAAACCGTTCCGGCAGATTGAAGCCCGGCATGGACGCCGATCTGGTGATAATCGACATCCGCAACTGCGACGGAAGAAGCGCGCTCGACAAAATCGCCGCGGACGAGTCCCGCGTCGTTGCAACTATCGCCGAAGGCAGGCTCGTCTTCGGCTCGGCAGAAATAACAAACGCAATCAAGGAAAAGTTCAATGCTTGACAGCAAGTTCATCCGCGAAAACCCGGACCTCATCAGAGAGGCCGCGCAAAACAAAAAGTTTGAAGTCGACGTCGATCGGATTCTCGCCCTCGACGAAAAGCGCCGCGCGCTGATACACGAAAGTGAAACCCTGCGCGCCAAACAAAAACAAGGCTCAAAAGATTTAGGCAAACTCAAAGGCGACGACAAACAGGCCGCGCTCGAAGAACTCAAGCAAATGTCGGAACGCTTCAAAACGCTCAACGACGAACTGCGCAACGTCGAAGCCGACTACGACGAACTAATGCTGCGCGTGCCCAACGTCCCCGCGGCGGAAGTCCCCGTCGGCGAGGGCGATGAGGACAACGTCGAGTTACGCAAGTGGGGTGAGCCGCGCAAGTTCGATTTCGAGACGAAGGATCACGTCGAAATCGGCAAGACGCTCGACATCATCGACATCCCGCGCGGGGTCAAGGTCAGCGGAACCCGCTCGTACTTCTTCAAAGGCGACGGGGCGCTGCTCGAAAACGCGATCATGCAGTTCGGCCTAAACTACATAATCAAAAAAGGCTTCACACCCCTCTTCGGCCCGGTCATCGTCAAGGACTTCGCGATGTACGGCACCGCCTTCTTCCCGTTTGGCGAGGAGCAGTGCTACCGCATCGAAAAAGACGAACTCAACCTTGTCGGCACGTCGGAGGTCTTCGTTACGTCGTTCCACAGCGACGAGATATTGAAAGAATCCGATTTGCCGTATCTCTACGCGGCTCTGTCGACGTGCTTCCGCCGCGAAGCAGGCACGTACGGCCGCGACACCAAGGGCGTCTACCGCGTGCACCAGTTCCAGAAGGTCGAACAGGTTGTTTTGTGCCGCGCCGACGAAGAAGAATCGCGCCGACAGCACGAGTTTATCCTCAACAACTCCGAGGAAGTCCTCCGGGCGCTCGGCCTGCCGTACCACGTGGTTACCTGCTGCACGGGCGACCTCGGCCTGGGCCAGGTCGTCAAATACGACCTTGAGGCGTGGATGCCCTCGCGCGAGGGCTACGGCGAGACCCACAGTGCCTCGCGCTATCACGATTTCCAGGCGCGCCGTCTCAACATCCGCTACAAGGATTCCGACGGCAAGACCAAATTCGTCCACACGCTCAACAACACCGTCGTCGCCTCGACGCGTCTGCTGATGGCGATCCTAGAAAACTACCAGCAGGCCGACGGCACGGTCGAAATCCCGGAGGTACTGCGGCCCTACATGGGTGGCCGCTCGCGCATCGAGCCGCCGAAATAATGCGCAAAAAGCGTACAGCCTGTCGGTGAAATGTGCTGATTTTCGCGGGTTTCGCGCCGCGCCAGCCGCAGAAAACGACGGAACGGTTTCTGCAATAAAACCGCATGCGAATCTGGATATACATAGGCGCAACTCTCAACGTCTGCGCGGCGGTTTACACGGGCCAGACTATTTTCACCAAAGCCCCAAGCGAACCGGATCGCCTCGCCTCGCCCTACGAGGCCGAGCGCGAAGCCGCCCGCCGCGAACTGCTCGCGCAGGGTCCCGCAGCGTTTGAAAAACTCGTGCCGCTGCTGGATTCAAAAAACTACCAACAGCGAAAAATCGCCGCCGAGATCGTCGCCGCAATCGCAACCGGCCAACACGCCGACGACCTCGCAAAACTGCTCGCGAAATTCCCCGACGCGCCCGAGGTAACGCTGCCGCTTCTGGAAGCGACAACGCGGCTGTGCGGGCAAAAGGCGATCCCGCCGATCCGCGCCCTCCTCACCGCCCCAAACGCGCAAATCCGCGCTGCCGCCGTCGCCGCCCTCGTGAAACTTGGCGACACCTCATCCGCCGACGCAATCGCCGGACTGCTCAAGGACGATTATTGCGAAGCCCGCCGCGTCGCCGCGAACGCGCTCGCGAAATTACAGGCACGCGAACAAGCCGATAAAATTTATGAGGCCCTGCAAAACGAGCGAATGCCGTCGGCCAAAATCGAAATGATCGCCGCACTTTGCAACCTGCGGCACGCTCCGGCGGGACTCTACCTTATCAACATCCTGCGCGACGAAGACTCGCCGCTGTTTCTCCCGACCGTGCATGCGTTGGCGGCAATGCACACCGATCGCGCGCGCGACGCATTG
>JAUWEX010000227.1 GCA_030607235.1 Planctomycetota bacterium
AAAGCGTCAAGAGGTACAGCGACGCGCTGACGCCGCCGATGATGAGGAGCATAAAAAAGAAAAACCTGGCCGCGGCTTTGACGATGGCGGCGGGCGTTTCCTTACGCATGCAGGAGTAGACGACCGCGATCACGAAGCAGATCGCAATAAGATGGGCTATGTGTTCAAACAGGGTCATCCCCGCGTTTCCCTCCGGAAGCGATGTAAGCGGCGTCAATAACGAGCAGCAGGTTCAGCAGTCCCGCAACTGCGCAGTAAACGAAACTCATGTCAAAAGTCGGGACGCTCTCGTCGACCATGCCGGTCGTTTGGTAATTCAGATAGACTCCGATCGCCGCGGGCGTGCCTATGCAGGCCTGCGCGACAAAACTCATCGTGTAACGTTCGGGATAGACGTTTTTGAACTCGCCCAGATACGCGCCGTAAAAAAACGTGGCCGTGAGCAGGACGAAAACTATGACCGCCATGCCCCGTCGGCCCAGGTAATAGTGCCCGGCGCCGGGTATTATCCACGCCAGAAATGCGGCGAGAAAAGGATTTTTCTTTCGAGTCATTCCGGTTACATCGAAAATTTGTCGCCGAGATACGCCTTGCGCACCATTGGGTCGGCCACCAGAGACTCGCTGGTGCCCTCGCGCAGTATTTTGCCGTCGTCGATAATATACGAGCGGTCGGTAATCGAAAGCGTCTCGCGGACGTTATGGTCGGTCAGCAGGATTCCTATTCCGCGCTTCTGCAGTTCGGTGATAATCTCCTTGATCTCCTCGACGGCGATCGGATCGACGCCCGAAAACGGCTCGTCAAGCAGCATCACGGACGGGGTGGTGCACAGCGAACGGGCAATCTCGACCCTGCGGCGCTCGCCGCCGGAGAGCGTATTGCCCCTCTGTTTGGCCAGCGATTTCAGGCCCAGTTCTTCGAGAAGCGTATTCACTTTTTCTTCGCGCTGCCTGCGGGAAAGTTTCAGGGTTTCCACCACCGCCATCAGGTTGTCGTATACCGACATTTTCTGGAAAATCGAGGCCTCCTGCGAGAGATAACCCATTCCGCTTCGGGCGCGTTTGTACATCGGCAGGTGCGTTACGTCCCTGTCCTGCAAGACAACGCGGCCCGCGTCGGCGTTTATCATGCCGACTATTATCCGAAACGAGGTCGTCTTGCCCGCGCCGTTCTTGCCAAGCAGACCGACTATCTCGCCGGGTTGAATTTCGATCATTACGTCGTTGACAACGCGCTTGCCGTTGTACGCCTTGACAAGACCTTCCGCTCTGAGCAAAGTCATATAACACCCATAAAATTATCTAACAAGTTTCAGGCGATTGACCCACGTGATACGCTTTTCCTTGAAATTGACTATCGGGCCAATCGGGTAGAACACAAATGAAGCGCGGCCGATCAGGTTTCCGTGCGGGAACACGCCCCACTCACGGCTGTCGCTTGAATTACTGCTGTTGTCGCCCAAAACGAAATACGACTTTTCGGGCACGACGAAGGGTCTGGACGGTTTGTCGGGACCGTTGTTGCCGAATCTGGAGTTGGTGTAGTAAATATCCCGCAGCACGCCCAGGCGGCCGAATGCCACCCGCCCGCCGGTTACGCTGACCGCGGCGCCGGACTCAGCCTTAAAACCGCTTTCATCGTCGTCTTCGTATTCCAGAACTATCTTGCCCTTGGCGAATCTGTGCCGGAAAGTATAACTGCATTCGGGAATATTTACAATAACGGTATCGTCGACGTTTGCAAAGGATACGCCATATTCGACCCCGAGTTTCAGGTTAAGGCCGTCGATTTCTCGGCGCTCGGCTTTTTCATTTCCGTTGACGATCCACTCAACGTACGACTCCCCCCCGTCGGGACGCAGGCATAGCGTGTAGGTGCAGTTGTCTTCCACGATCACGTATCGCACCACTGCTTCGGAGGAGTGAAAACTCAAACCGGTGTCGATCTTGAGATCGCCCACGTTGTTCCTGCCGTCGCCCTTGAGCATTTGATTCCCCTCGACGATCAGATAATCCATAATGTCGTCAAGTTTGAATTCGGCGGTGTCGCTCCCGGGATCGACAAACAAGTGCTTTTCGGCAGTGTGCCAGACTTCATTGTCAGGCACATCCCACGCCAGCCGCGCGTTATCGAGAAACGGGTTGTCGTTGCGAAAATCGCACAGATAAACGCGCATCCACAGCCCTCGCTGCACGCGGTCGCTTTTGTGCGGAATCTCGTCGTCGAGATCATTGTTCCTTATGTAAATATCGCCGTGTTTGATGTCGATAGTCTCGCCCGGCAGAGCGGCGCAACGCTTGACGTAGTTGCGATGCGTCTTGGTTGTGTATCTGCTCTTCTCGACATCGAAACTGCCGTGACACGCGCGGGCGTCGCAGGCTCTGTGCTCGTCGCCGTCGATAATATCGGCGTCTTCGCTGTACCTGGCACAGCCCGGCCAGTGAGAAACGTATATCGGTTTGGGATATTTGAAAACGACCACATCCCAGCGGCTTACCGGATTGAGCCGGTAGTAGAGTTTGTCCACCACGATCCTGTCGCCGTAATGGTCGAGCGCGTCCTGGTCGCCCATCAAGGTCGGCTGCATCGAGCCGGTGGGAATCTTGTAGGCTTCGGCGACGTACTGGCGGATTACGATCGCGAGAATGAAGGCGATAATCAGCGATTCGAAATTTTCGCAGATGCGCTTGAGTTTTCTCAGACGGGCGGCGCGCGCCTCTTCGCGGCGTCGCTGCTCGGCAAGCGCGGCGCGCACGTCGTATTCCGGCAGATAATAATTCACGCCCGACGGGAACGGCGCCGGCTCACGCGGTTCTTCGCTCGGATTTTCAATCGGTTTTTCGTCGTTTTCCATTTGTGTCTCTTATTTCACCAATCCCGGCCTGAACGGGCCAAAAGGCGGCAACGGCCAGAACCTGAGAACCGCCTTGCCGAGCAGGTTATCGTGCTTCAGCGGCCCCCAGACGCGGCTGTCGTTGCTGTTGGCGGTGTTGTCGCCGAGAGCGAAGTACTCGTCGGTGCCCAATCGATAGGGCTGCCGCGTGGCGTTTTTGAAATTCGGATCGACTACCAGGTTGGACTGGAAATTTTCGATAACTTTCCCGTCGGCGTCCTCATATTTCCCGTCGGAATTTCGCACGAGAAGACGCGGCCGGCCATTGAGCAGGTCGATGTAACGCGCCTCGCCGCCTCCCGACCTCGTGGGCTGGAACATCGCGTCCATGTAATAAAGATCGCGGTAAATCGCGACATCCGCAAAGGCAACGCTCGTGTCGTTTACGGAAAGCGATACGGAATTTTTGGAACTCTCCCGT
>JAUWEX010000151.1 GCA_030607235.1 Planctomycetota bacterium
GATGATAGAGAGCCAGATATTTCTCGATGGCAAGTTTTGTGATACCGTATGAGCAAATGGGATCCGTGGGATGATCCTCGGAGATCGGCAGTCTGTGCGGAATTCCGTAGACGGTCCCTCCGGACGAGGAAAACACGACCCGCTTGACACCGCGCGCGACGCACGCGTCGAGCATCCTGACGCTCGCAACGATGTTCGATTCGATATCGTACTCAGGATTCGCCACGGAATTCTGCGGAAGCGTCGTCCCGACGAGATGGAACACGACGTCCATACCGTCCAGTGCCGCGGCGACGTTGTTTTCGTTGGTGAAGTCCCCGGTCAGGATTCGAACGCTATTGCGAAACTTCGCAACGTTCACCTCGCTGACATTGGTCTTGTCGAATATCACGACGTCATGGCCGAGGCGCACAAGTTCCTCGGCGATGTGCGAGCCGATAAAGCCGCAGCCGCCTAACACAAGGCACCTTTGCTTCGAGGAATCCGTCATGATTTACTCCTGTAACAGTTCGCGGTACACGTCTTCGATTTTGTCGGCGTGAGCGACAATACCCATCACGCGCACAGGTGTGCCGGCCAGTTTTCGCAACAATTTGCGATCGTTCGCCAATCTCTCGATATGTCCGGCCAGTTCCGCCGAATCGCCCCGCTCAAACAGCAGTCCGTTTTTGCCGTCGTCGATGAATTCCGTCAAGCCGCCGGAATTGCTGGCGATAACGGGCGTGCGGCTGCCCAGCGCATACAGCAAAATCAGCGGAGAATTTTCGTGCCACATCGACGGGATGACAAGAACGTCGATTGTCGCCAGCACCCTGCCGATATCTTCGCGCGGAAAGGTTCCGCAAAATTTTATCCGCCCGTCGTCCTCGGCGATTTCGCGCAATCTTCGCGCATAGGCCGGAAACTGCGTTTTGTTGCCGTAAATTGCAATCTCTATATCGTCGCGTCGAATCTTTTTTATCGCTTTGAGCAGAACGTGCGCGCCCTTGTGTTCGCACAGCGTCCCGACAAAGCCTACGCGCAGTTTTTCGGACGGGCTTTTTTGAAGCCCCTCGTACAAGCCTGTGTTGATGCCGAAATTGATCAAGCGCAGGCGGTTTGCTTCGTAACCAGCCTCGATAAAGATATCGCGCAGGTATTTTGTCGCTACGATTACAATATCGACCATTTGCATTTTGCTCTTCAAAAAAGCCGGACGGTCGGCAACGGCCTTTATAAAGCGATCTTTTCCTTTCAATGCAAGTATGATTTTTTTTCGCAATGCGTTGCGAGCCCTTTCGGCGAGATTCTTCAGCGGCCGAGGCAGAATATCTCTGAGTGGTTTCGTCAAGTCGCTGCCGCTCGAGAGGTAGTGGCAATCAAGGCACCGCAAGTCATCGCCCGGACCGTCGCACTGGGTGCCGTCGCCGCAAACCAATTGCATCCGCGGGCACAGGTACCAGAAATCCGTCAGTGTCAGCGCCGTCGGAATATTGAGCGCCCTGGCCGAATCGATAAGCGCGGTCGAAAGGAAGGAATTGTGCGTGAAATGAATCAGGTCAGGCCCGCACTGATTAAAAAATTCCAACGACATCTCGCCGAATTCGGGATTGAAATACTCGTAGAGCGCAGGCTCGGGCCAATTCTCGGAATCGTAACAAAACCGAGTTACCTTGAACCCCTTGTACTCGTCCGTGAGGATTCCCCGTTTCGGCACGCCGTCAAAAGTGCTGTGCTCGTAACAGAGAATCTCGACGTCGTGCCCGCGGCCACGCATTTCGCGCGCGAGTTCGTAGGTATACGTCTCGGTTCCCGTAACGTGTCTTGGAAAAAACTGATGTGTAACGTAGAGGATTTTCAACACCGTGCCTCGTTATTTTTTTGCGATTACGGCGTAATTCGACGGCAGCGCGAAATCCTGTGCCGTTTTTGCATTTTTACCGAAGCGCTCGGCCAGCCTGTTCCGAAGCGCCGTTCTGTAATCCAGATATCTGCCCGGCTTGCGACAGCGATGCTCCAGCAGGTTGCGCAATTCGACCAGACATCGCCGCGAATTGCCGACAGGCCTGACATCAACTTCGTTGAAATCGTCGAATATCCTACGCAGTCCCCGTTCGGCGAATCGCCAGAAATCCGACGGGTAGTCGTGCTCTTCCCATGCGAACGGAACAGAGAAAAACACACTGCCGCCGGGCTTCAGCACGCGATGCGTCTCGGCGACGATCGCCGCGGGGTCGGAAGTGTGTTCCAAAACCTGAGTGCTGATTGCCGCGTCGAAGGTTGCGTCGTCAAACGGCAGACGCTCGCCGGGCAGCCAGATTTTGTCGACAAACTGGCCGTCGAAAATATCGACTCCAACATATTCGCAACCCGATTGGGCGAAGAACGGATAATACGGCTTGTGCGCGCAGCCCACGTCGAGCAGACGCGAGTTCTCGGAGAGGCCCGCATCGGCGGAGAAATCGCGCAGCATCCGCGATATCGTTTTCAGAGACAGATAAGCGGCATCAGAAATAACCGGCGTGCGCTGCCGTCGTCCCGGCCAGTGCAGGAGCGTATCCACCGCCGCTCCATCGAACGAAATCTCCTCGCAGAACTCCGCCCGCGCGAGTTCGCGGAAGGTATCGCGCTCGGCGACAACCGCATAAATTCGGCACACGCCGTTTTCGCGCATTTTTCCTTGCAGTACGTTCGAAGGCGCGATGGGTTCCTCGCCGATTCGCAGTTTCCACTCCTCGCCGACGCGCTCGACCGAAATATCAAGCGAATCGCCCGAAACTTCGATCGGAAACTGCCACGTGCCGTAATATCGCGAGGGATGCGAGGGGCGAAATTCGGGATAAACATCCACAGTGAAAAACAGGGCCTTTTGAGCGCCATTACCGCGTTTCAGCGAAAACCGGCGCGCCTGGGGCCGCAGCCCCTGCGCGTTGCGGGTGGTGAAAATCGGTTGTAATGTCCATTCCGGCAAAAGCGCTACCCCATCCACTGTGGATAAGTTCCGGGCTTGCCCTTGTAGTTGACGTATTTTTCGCGGAACGCCCTGGTGTTGGAGAGGCATTCGTTGCAAACCTTAATTTTGAACAGGTCGCTGTCCCACATGCGTTTCAAAATTACGTCGAGCGACTCCTTGCACACGTTGCCGAACGTTACAGGGATGTAGACGCAAGGCGCGACTTCGCCGTAGGCGGTGATGTAGATGTAGTCTTTTACCAGACACGCGCACACAAAATCGGCGTCGGAAGAGTTGCACAATTCCTGCTCCCAGTATGCCACGCCCGGTTCGAGCATAGAGCGGAATTTTTGTTTTTCCTCCGGCGTGAGTTTCATGTCGTCGGCATCCTGCCAGCGTCCCGTCAGAACCGGTGTGAGGATTCGCAGCGGTGCGTTGAGTTCCCGGGCCAGTTCTATCAGGCGGGCGAATTCGCCGTTTTCCAGGCGTTCGCGGTCTACGTAGGCCCCAATACGGACGGTCATCCCGGCCTCGTGGCAGAATTTTATCGCGTTGACCGCGCGCTCGTGCAGCCCCGACACGCCGCGCATTTCGTCGTGTTTGGCGGGGTCGGCGCTGTCGATGCTTACGTGAACCATGTCCATCCCGGCCTCGGCGAGTTTGAAGGCCATCTCACGGTCAAGCAGATAGCCGTTGGTGTCGATGGCCGTGCCCATCCCGAAATTCTTGGTATAACGAACCATCTCCAGCAGGTCCTTGCGGATGAGCGGCTCGCCGCCGAAGAAGTTGATGCTGTTGGCGCCGTTTTGGCGGAGTTCGGCGATTATGCGTTTGATTTCGTCGAGCGAAAGTTCGTCCTGCGCGTTGGCGCGATAGGCGGCGCTGCCGCAGTGGGCGCATTTGCACATGCAGCGGAACGTGATCCCCAGCGTTGCAAGGAGGCAGCCCGTCTTGCGCTGGTCGGGCGTGATTTCGCGATCCGGTGCGGGGTTCGCGCCGCGCAGTTTCGCCAGTATTTTACCGGCCAGTGATTTTACGATACATTTTCTCATGTTATTTCGTCGCGGTTACGATGTAGTTGCAGGAGAAAGATCGATCCGTATGTTTGGCGGCTTTGAGATACTTCCGGTTGCCGCGGCGTATCAGGAAATCGCGCAAAAAACCGTTTTTAATCGTGTTGTAGTAGTGCGTGTTTTTGAGCATGATAAAGGCCTGCTCGGTGTTGCCGTCGGTTTTGATTTCGAGCGAGGCGAAATCCTTGAACAGCATCTCAACGCCGTTTTTGCCGAATCGCCAATAGTCGTCCGGTTCATGATGGTGTTCCCACGCGAAAGGCACTCCCGCCAAAATCCTGCCGCCGGGCTTGAGAACGCGGCGCAGTTCCGAGACAATCCGCCACGGATCGGGTGTGTGTTCCAAGACGTGTACGCAGATTGCCGCATCGTAGGTTTCGTCTTCAATTGGCAGTCGTTCGCCTTCCTCGCAAAAAATATCGACGAGTTGGCCGCGGTAGATTTCGGCGTTGTGGTATTTCGCTCCGTGTTCCGCGAAGAACGGG
>JAUWEX010000072.1 GCA_030607235.1 Planctomycetota bacterium
GCGGGAATAACCGATTTATACGAACTGACCATGGCCGCGGCCTATTTCGCAACGGGCCGCAACCCGCGCGCCACGTTTGAACTGTGGGTGCGCGATCTGCCCGAAAAGCGCTCCTACCTCATCGCCTGCGGCCTGGGCGAGGCGCTGGATTACCTTGCGAATATGCACTTCACGTCCGAAATGATCGGCTACCTGCGCGACCTCGAAGTTTTCCGCAACATCGGCCGGGAATTCTTCGAGTACCTTGCGGATTTCCGTTTCAGCGGCGAAGTCTGGGCGGTGCCCGAGGGGCGCGTAGTCTTCGCGGGCGAGCCTCTACTGCGAATCACCGCGCCGCTCATCGAGAGCCAGATCGTCGAAACCTTTTTGATGACCGTGATCAACTTCCAGACCTGTGTCGCAACCAAGGCCTCGCGCATCGTGGCGGCGGCCGACGACGACGGCAAACACAGACCCGTGATAGATTTCGGCCTTAGGCGCGCGCACGGCCCGGCTGCGGGAGTCAGCGCGGCGCGCGCGGCTTACATCGGCGGCTGCGAAGGCACCTCGAACGTCTACGCCGGCAAGCGCTACGGGATCCCCGTTTTCGGCACCGCGGCGCACTCGTGGACGATGGCGTTCGATACCGAAATCGAAGCGTTCCGCGAATACCACCGAATCTTCCCCGACAGCACGATTTTGCTAATCGATACTTACGATGTCAGACGTGGCGCGCTCAACGCCGCCAAGATCGGCGGGAACCTACGCGGAGTGCGGCTCGACAGCGGCGAGATGGCGTCGCAGAGCCGGATGGTGCGCCAGATACTGGACAAGGCGGGCCTGCATGAGGCCAAAATCGTGGCCAGCGGCGATCTCGACGAATACAGGATAACCGACCTGCTCGCCCGGCGCGCACGGATTGACAGTTTCGGCGTGGGCACATCGCTGGTAACCTCGCGCGACGAGCCGTCGCTGCAATGCGTATACAAACTCGTCGAGGAAGAATCGCCGGACGGAAAAATTATCTACAAGATGAAACTCAGCCCGGAAAAAGCCAGTTTCCCCTGCGCCAAACAGGTCTGGCGCGTGCTGGACGACAGAGGCGAGTTCCGCTATGACTTCGTAGCCGCAGTTGACGAGAAGGCTCCCGAAGGTGCGGAGCGGATGCTGGTCAGGGTAATGGAAAACGGCCGTGTTATTGGAGAAACACCGGGTATTGAGGCCGCGAGAGAGATGGTGCGCAGCGATCTGGCGCGGTTGGGAGCGATTTACAAAAAACTGCGCCATCCCGCCCGATACGAGGTGGTTTTCAGCGAGACGCTTAAGCGACGATATAATGACACATCCCAAAACCTGACCGCCGCCGCCGATAGTTGAGGATAGGATGGAAACACAACATCGGCTTAGGTCCGGTTGAGATGTGTCGCGGAAAAATCCGCATGAATACCATTATTCCACGGAGCCGCAGTTAATCATTCGTCGCCGGCTATTTTCCTTTCCAGCGCGTCGTCGATATCTTTGAGTATTTGCGCCAGCGCTTTTTGTCTTTCGCAGCGGCTTTTTCGCAGGGCCTCAAAGCGCGCGATTTCGTCCTGTTGCGATTTTTCGCGTTCGGAGAGCATCGCCCAGTGCGCGGCGATCTCTTTGGTGCGTACCGTAAGCAGGTCCTGGGCGATGGCGAGTTCGTAGATGATGCGGCAATCCTGCGCGCTTGCGTTTTGCTCGTAGTAATAGGTCATAATTTTGGAGATGTTCTTTTCGACGCCGTACTGCAATTTCAGCGCGCGCTCAAAGGCCTCCTCGTTGGGAATTTCGGGCGCGGCGAAAATCTCCGCGGCGTCCAGCATCATGGTATGCGAGCGCCGCAGCGCGCGAACGACATCCCACTCGCACTTGATCTCCTCGACTACCCTGACCTTGTCAGGCTCCTGTTTTTGCTCGGGTTCGTTTTTCGGATCAGGCTTCTGCACGGAAGCGGGCGCGGGCGGAGTCATCTTGATGGGCTTCATGGGCGGAGTCGTCTTTTCGCGAGAATCGCCCTGCTGTATTTTCACACCGGTGAATTCGTCCGAAGAGATTTCGGACTCTTTTTCGTTCGACACACAGCCGGCAACAGCCAGCACAACCGCCAGGCCAATTATTGTTATCGCATTTTTCATGATTTCTCCGATTGTCGATTGGGCTTTCTGTCGTATATAACAACACCGACGCAAAAAGGTTCATTTTTTTGGGTAATAAATCACAAAATTTTTACAGCCGTAAAACAAGTGAGTGGAGGCGAAGCGTACGGGTAACCGCCGCAACGGGCGAGTGATGAAGTATGGGCTGCTTTATTCGAGGTTGACGGCGGCGCCGTCTTTATTCATGGCGCAGGGCCTCGATTGGGTCCATGCCCGCGGCGCGCCACGCCGGATAGAGCCCAAACACCAGACCGACGACCGCCGAGATCGAGAACGAGAGTATCAGCGACCAGGCCGTGAAGATGATTTTCATGTCGGTGAACATCTCGATGAGCATGGGCATGCCGATTCCAAGCCCCAGCCCCAGCACGCCGCCTACGAGCGAGAGCACCATCGTCTCGGAGAGGAATTGTATGATGATGTCGCGTTTTTTCGCGCCCAACGCTCGACGGATGCCGATTTCGCGGGTTCGCTCGGTTACGCTGGCGAGCATGATGTTCATGATGCCGATGCCGCCGACCAGCAGCGATATCGCGGCGATCATGCCCAGAACCATGCTGAACATGCGGGCGGATCGGCGGATTTCCTCGAGCATCTCCAGCGGCACGATTATCTCGTAGTCTTTCGAAGTATGCGTTTTTGCCAGCACCCCGCTTATTACATCCGAGGCTTTCACGACATCCTCAACGCGCTTGACCTTGACGATGATTCGATGCAGTTCGACTTGTTCGCGGGTGAACGAACCTGTTTTTCTTTCCATCCGTATGTCGCCGAAGCGTTCCAAAGAGGTAGTTAACGGAATCAGGATTGCGGAATTGACGTCAGTTAGTTCTTTAGTTTCTTCGGGATCACTCTCGCTTCCGGCGGACTCAAGTACGCCGATAACCGAAAAAGCATTGCCTTCGAATACTACCTGTTTGCGCAGGGATTCTTCACAGGGGAACAGTCGTTTTTCGACTGCGGCGCCTATCACGCAAACCGGCAATTTTGAGCGCATGTCGATCGAAGTAAAGAAACGACCCTTTTCCAATTTCTGGTTCGTTACCCCGGGATACCACGGAACCGTGCTTATTATATTCGAGTTCATTTGACGGTTTCGATAGAAAACATCTTTGCGTACCGAACGCATACGCAGTATCACGTCCGCCTGGGGAAGTGTGGACTGTATAATCTCCGCATCCGTATACTTCAGCCCGTAAATCGCTGTAAAGTTGGTTTTATCGCTCGATTCTTCATCTGCCGAGAGTTTGACACTGTTGATGATGATTTTGAGGCTTCCCAGGCGCTTGATCCGCTCCTGCGATTCGTAACTGGCACCCTCGCCGACCGCCAGCATAGCCACGACCGCGCCTACGCCGAAGACCATGCCGAGCATCGTCAATACCGAGCGCAGCATGTGGCGTGTGAGGCTTTTGACCCCGAGTTTGATTGTGCGTTTGAGTCGAAAAAGAATCATGTCAGTTTCTCGTGTCGCTTTCAATCAGACCGTCGCGCAATTGGATAATGCGCTTTGCGCGCCCGGCGATTCCGTCGTCGTGGGTTACGACCACCAGGGTCTTGCCGCCGGAGTGCAGCCGATCCATTATATCCAGAATCTCCAGGCCGGTTTTGCTGTCGAGGTTTCCGGTCGGCTCGTCGGCCAGGATCAGCACCGGATCGTTGACGAGCGCGCGGGCGACAGCCACACGCTGCTGCTGACCGCCGGAAAGTTCGGTGGGCTTGTGCCTAATCCTGTCGGCCAATCCAACCGCTTCGGCAAGTTCGAGCGCCTTGATGCGACTTTCTTTTTCGGAGCGCCCCTGGTAGTAGAGAGGGACCTCGATGTTTTCCAAAACGGTAAGTTGCGGCAGGAGGTTGTAGGATTGGAAAATGAAGCCCAGTTTTTTCGAGCGCACATCCGAAAGCGCGTTGTCGTCGAGTTGCGCCACGTCGGCGCCGTCGAGCAGGTAGCGACCCTGCGTGGGCCTGTCGAGACAGCCCAGGACGTTGAGCAACGTTGATTTGCCCGACCCCGACGGCCCCATGATCGCGATATATTCTCCGCGCTCTAATTGCAGATCGATTCCCGCCAGCGCGTTTACCTGTATGGCGCCCTTGGCCAGTGAATAGGTCTTGTGGAGTTGGGATATTTCGATAATCGTCATTTGCGCCATGTGTTATTTGTTCAGTACGTTCTTGCGCAGGTATTCGGCCTGTTCTTCCGGCGATTTGCCCGAGAGCGCTTCGGAAATCGCTTGCATGTCAATTTTTCTTTCCTTGAGCAACGTCATGAATTTTTGTTTTTCGTCTTCGCTAAGTTCTTGCATCAGTTTGAAAATCATTCTCTTTTGGTCGTCGGATATGCCCGAAGGTTGGGTTCCTGCCGGCGGTTGCAAATTTCCATCTCCGCTTGGAGGCTTTTTCGTTGAATGTTCGCCGGATTTGGGCGACTTGGTATCGCCCGTTTTTTCAGGATAAGATTTTTGGGGTTTCTTGCTTCTGTTCGCGGGCTCTTCTTCAGCAAACTGGCTTTCGTCGATTATTACATCTTCTCCGGCACGAGGTTCGCGCAACAGTATCTTGTCGCCTTCGGCAAGACCGTCCTTTACGTGAACGAAGTCGATATTCGAGGCTCCCAGTTTGACCGGCACGCATTTATAACTTCCGCCGTCTTTGACGTAACAAACCGGTTTGCCTTTGTAAATATGGACTCCCTGCAAAGACACATAAATTACGTCTTTAAGTTCCTGAACCAAAATAGCAACTTTCGCTGTCATGCCGGGCTTCAGTTCATATTTGGCGGCATCATGGATTTCGATGTCGGTGGGGTAAGTTGGCTGGGGGTTGCCGCGAAAAATGTCCGCAGAATCGGCCACGCTTGCTACTTTTTTTACTTCTCCGCTAATCTGAAGAGTTTCATCGCGGTCGATTTTGATAGTCGCCGGCATTCCTACTTTTATCATGTGAGAAGACCCTTCCATTATCCTGACCTCAACTCCCATCTCATTGAGGTTGGGAATGGTCAGGATTATCTGGTTTTCTTTTACGGAGGTGCCTTCCTGAATTGGATTGCCGCTGCCACGCCATCCCTTATCGAGATTGGCGTATACTACAAGACCGGGCTTGGTGGCGCGAATGATACAGTTTGCAATTTGCTCGTTGTATTTTTTAAGTTTGTCCTTGTGGATTTCCAAGTTTCGTTTTTTGGCGTTTACGTCGTCAAGCGCTTTGTCCTCCCGGCCTTTGCAACTAATTCCTACTCGTTCCAGTTCTTTTTTAGCCTCGTGATAATCCGAGAGCAATTTTTCCGTATTTTTCGCGAAATCGTAGCGCAAAAACAGGTCCCGCTCAGTTTGGGTACGTTCGAGTTCGATTTTTTTTCGTTTCAGCGACAAGGCATCGGCCTCGGCCTCATCTTTCGTAACGTAACCCTTTTCCAAAAGTCTGTTGGTCCACTCCAGAGTGTTGCGCGCGAGTGTAACCTCCTCATTTGCCAACTCGATATCGGATTCCAGTATGCGCCTCTCTTGCAGAGCCTCACCGCCGAGCACTTTGCTTTGGGCCAGGTCTTCGTAGTCCATATCCGGCTTGGCACGGTTGTCGACAGGTCCGGTGTTCGTACTATCTTTCAACTTGGCATATTGAGCCATAACCTTTTCGACCAAGGTTTCGCCAAGATATTTTTCCAGATCCATTTTTGCGAAATGTGCCGTAAGTTCGCCAGAGGCAATGGCGCTTTCGTTCTCATTGCGCTGAATCTCCAGGCTGATCTCTGCTTGTTTGTAAGCCGACTTGGCATTGTTCACAGATGCTTCCTGATCATCGCGCCTTGAGAGCAGGGTTGAACTGTCCAGCCTAACCAGCACCTTGCCGTTTTTTACATCCTCCTCGGTTATGCGTATCCCCTCTTCAATCAAATAGAGTATCGTATTGTTACCCTCAACAAGCGAACGTATGTCGACTTTTTCGAGTGCCTTGATCGTCCCGTTTTCCAGAACACTTATGGTCAGGTCGCCCTTTTTCACTTCATAGAGATCGATCGAAGTCGACTCGCTTTCGCTGCCGCAGCCCGTGCCAATAAAGACGAGTAAGCACACTATCGGGAACAAAACGACGTTTTTATTTTTCTTCCGCTTCATCGTTATCCTTGTCCGTCTTTTCATTTTCGCTCTCCGGCTCCTGTATCAGGCCCGAATCGTCTACATTCAGTGAGCCTATGTCTCTGAAAAATTCCAGTCTCGCGATCGCGTGGTCGGTCAGCGCACCCACCAGCGCGTTTTGCGCGTCGATGAGCGATTCCTGCGCGTCCAGCATATCCCGCATATCCGCCC
>JAUWEX010000322.1 GCA_030607235.1 Planctomycetota bacterium
GCCGGAACCTGCAGGCGAATGACCTTGCCGTCGTTGCTGGGCGTTATGCCCAGTTCGGACTTGAGCAGGGCTTTTTCGATATTGCCTATCGCACTCTTGTCAAAGGGCTTGATGACAATCAGTCGCCCTTCGGGTATCGCAATGCCGGCCAACTGATTAATCGGCGTGGGGCTGCCGTAATAGTCGACCTTGATGTTCTCCACAAGGCCCGCACTGGCGCGTCCTGAACGGATAGTGCGGTATTCGCTTTTGAGAAACTCGACTGCTTTTTCCATCTTTTCTTTGCAGCCCGGAATTACCTCATCGCCGTCCATAGTACAATACCCCCACAAGCAATTTTCATGAGCGCGAAATTATACCAGCGGCGACGACAAAGTCAACCAAAACCCGTAAATTTCGTTGACAATTATTCGGGCGGGGTTATATTTGCTCATACGCTGATTTTACTATTTTTTAGCGGGGATTTGATGAATCTGAAAGGCACGCACGTCATCTCGATACGCGATTTTCCCAAAGAAGATATCCTGGAGGTCCTGGACTGCGCCCGCTCGCTCGAGCAGAACCCGCAGCCGAACCTTATGCAGGGCAAAATCATGAGTTCGCTGTTTTTCGAGCCATCGACGCGCACACGGATGTCGTTCGACTCGGCTATGAAGAAAATCGGCGGCAGGGTCATAGACTTCGTCGACCCCAAGGCATCGAGCCTGGCCAAGGGCGAGACGCTGGCCGACACTATCCGAATGGTGGACGGCTACAGCGACGTAATCGTTATGCGCCACCCGCTGGACGGCGCGGCGCGGCTGGCGAGCGAGGTTTCGCGCGTGCCGATAATCAACGGCGGCGACGGTACCAACCAGCACCCCACGCAGACCTTCCTCGACCTTTACACTATCAGCAAATGCAAAGGGAAACTCGGAGAGTTGCGAATCGGCTTCTTGGGCGACCTGAAATACGGCCGCACGGTACACTCGCTTGCGGACGCGATGGCGTTGTTTGACGCGGAGATGTTTTTCGTAAGCACGGATTCGCTGCGAATGCCGGATTCCAATCTCAAAGAACTGAGCGACGCGGGCGTAACATATCACGAAACCTCGGAGATCAGCGAGGTCATCGCGCACCTCGACGTGCTGTATGTTACTCGCATCCAGGCTGAGCGTTTCAGCGATCCGGTCGAGTACGAAAAGGTCAAGGGCGCTTACGTTGTGAACCTGGCGCTGCTGGCCGAGGCCAAAAACGACTTAAAAGTCATGCATCCGTTGCCGCGTGTCGACGAGATCGACAAGGAGGTCGACTCCAGCGCGCACGCCGTATATTTCGAACAGGCCCGCAACGGCATACCCATCCGCCAGGCGCTTCTGGCGATGGTAACCGGGGCGATTTAACAAAACGCATTGCACACGAGCCAGATTATGTCCGGAAAACAAGAACTCAGAGTACGCGCCATCGAAAACGGCACGGTAATCGACCATCTGCCCTGCGAAAACATGTTCAGGATCGCGCAGGTGCTGGATCTTGAGAGCAACGACAGCGAGATGCTGCTGGGGCTGAATCTGGACAGTTCTAAGATGGGCAAAAAGAGCATCATCAAGGTGGCCAACCGGTTTTTCACGCAGAAAGAAATCAACCAGATCGCGCTCCTGGCGCCTAAGGCGGTCATCAACATAATAAAAGACTACAAGGTAACCGAAAAGATCCGACCGGAGTTCCCGGAGATGATAGTCAACATCGTCCGCTGCCCCAACGCCAACTGCATCACCAATCACGACAAGGTCGAATCGCGCTTTTACGTCGAGAACCGCAAGCCGCTGGAACTGCGCTGCCACTACTGCGAACGCTCCATCGCCAAAGACGACATTACGCTGCTCTAGCGGGCGAACCCGCCACCAATTGTGGGACTACCCATCAGTTATAAAGGTTGCGCCTGCGGTACAGAACTCTTCTCGTAAAATCTGCAAGAGGTTACGGAGTTTGCAGGAAAAGGCTTGCTTACAGGCGCGGACTGCCGGTATACTTCGATTTTCGCACCGATATTTATCATTGAGCGTCGGAGGAATTGTTTCGTGAAATCTACATCGTTCAAAACAATGTTGCTCTGCGGCTTGATCGCGGCATTAGTTGCGGCGGGCTGTAATCATACGGATCCCGACCCTGATCCCGATCCTGTAAAACCGGGTCTGACCAAAGAGCAGGTAATCTAATCGATCAACGCCAACAACAAAAAAATCGATTCGATAATATATTTCATGAACTCCACCATCACCTCGCCGCGCTACCCCAACGGCGAAAAGG
>JAUWEX010000129.1 GCA_030607235.1 Planctomycetota bacterium
GTCGAGTTCCGTATCTTCCCTTACGCCGGCTTCTTTTTTGACACCTTCCAGGATGTGCTCGAACTCGTGGTGCTTGATCTCAAGCACGACGTTTCCGAACATCTGAATGAAGCGGCGGTAGGCGTCCCACGCGAAGCGCGGGTTGGAGGTCTTTTTGGCCAGCCCGGCCACCGATTTCTCGTTGAGGCCGAGATTGAGCACGGTGTCCATCATTCCGGGCATGCTGACGGCCGCGCCGCTGCGGACAGAAAGCAAAAGCGGGTTGGCTTCGTCGCCGAGTTTGGCGTTCATCGCCTTTTCGACCAGGGCCACACTCTCGGCGATTTCCTTGTCCAGGCCTTCGGGAAGTTTATTGTCGTTATCGTAGAAAAATGCGCAGACATCGGTCGATATCGTAAATCCGGGAGGCACGGGCAGCCCAAGGTTGGTCATTTCCGCGAGATTTGCGCCCTTGCCGCCGAGTTCGGTCTTCATCGATGCATCACCTTCGGCCTTGCCGTTGCCGAAGAAATAACAATTTTTCACTCTCATTGCTCAAGGCTCCTGTATCTAAAAAGTCATTACGAAGGAGGGGAATTTACAGGCGACCCAATGCGATGTCAAGGGAATTCAACAACTTCCCGCGGGCGCGAACTCCGCCGCCGAAATTCAACTTAATGGCTTGACCGCAAGGAACTCGGTGATATAATGCCGCTCTCTGGAGAGGTGGCTGAGCGGTCGAAAGCGGCAGATTGCTAATCTGTTGAGGGGGTGTTAAACTTCCTCCCCGGGTTCGAATCCCGGTCTCTCCGCCAGAAAACAAAAGGCCCGACGCTTTCGGCATGTGGGCCTTTTTCTTTGGTTTCGTCAACACCGCTCCGCCGGGCGATATCCTAGACCGACATTGCGCCGCAGCGAAGGGCCTTTGCGCTAGAGATTCTGTTCAAGGTGCTCCCTCTCCTCGGGGGAGAGATCACCGATAAGGTATTCGATTATGTTGATGATCGTCTCGGTGCTGAATGGCTTGGTTACGTAGTAGTCGGCGCCTTCGCGATACCCCTTGACTACATCCTCGTCCTTGTCGCGCGCGGTAAGCATGATCACCGGCACGGAGGCCTGATCGGTATAGCGTATCTCGTCGAGCAACTGGTAGCCGTCCATCCTCGGCATACGTATGTCGAGTATGATCAGATCCATGTTTTCCTTTTTTAGGATTTCGAGCGCCTCCAGGCCGTTCTGCGCAACGAGCACGTCGTATCCACGCCGAACCAGCATCCTTTCCATAAATTTCAGGATACCCTTGTCGTCATCTACGCAGAGAATTCTTTTCCCCGCCATGGCAAACCTCCCAATCACTTTTTTGCTAAGTGTTTACTTAACGTAGCATAACAATGCCGGATCGACCAAGATAATGCGTCATTGACGTGTTGGATATATCTCTTATTTATACAATCGACCCACACATGACAAAAACTTTAGCAAATCGTTCTCAATCCGACATTGCCCCTCGCCGCCATTGCTTTTGCTTGACATATCGGCGAAACCCTGCTTAAATACCATAAGAGAAGTCCACACCCGGAGACCGTTATGAAGTCGCTAACCGCAATATCTCTCGTCATAATCATATTTGCCGTAACTTCGTGCGAATCAAAACCGACGCCCGATCACGACAAAAGCCCTACACTGGAAGAATCCTTAAAGGAAATGCTTAAAGACGAAAAGGGGTACGAACCCGACATCTCGAAACTCGAAGCCGAGCAGAAATTCCGCAAGTTTATGCAGGAAGGCGAGGCCAACCTCGCCAAATACAAGCGCCTGGAGGATATGGAGCGTACTCTTCTGAACTACGAGACGGATTCGGAAAATATAAGGCGCGTTCTCGACATGCAGGATCACTACCTCCAACTCGCCCTGGATTGTTTCTCCCAGGCGCTGTTGATCCATTCTAATTCCTACGCGGCACGCCAGGGCGCAGCTCTGGCTGCGGCAAAGTTGGGCAAATACGATCTCGCCATCGAACACGGGCTGATAGTTTTGCAAGGCTCCGAATCACGTTGGCTTATCTATCGCGTTCTCGTACACGCATATCAGCGCAAGGCCGTTACGGCCAAAACCAACATCGAGAAAATCCAATACCTGCGTAAAGCCGAGGCGCTGGTCGTGAAATACCGGCCGCTGGAACCCGAACCAGATGCGCATCTGATTACATACATTCTGGCGCAAATTCACGCTGAAATCGCGGAAAATCTAACCGGCCCCCAACGGCTTGCGGAATACAAGAAAGCCTCCGACATCATTGACGCTCATCTGAAAAAGTACCCTAACCTGCTAAACAACGAAAACCCGGGACTGGCGGAGTTCGCACAAAAGATGAAAGCAGCCTCGACCCGCTACAAAAACGCAAAATGACCGGAGCAACCGATGAAGACCATTTTCCCCGTTATCTTTATTATGTCCGTAATCGCCACCGCGGGATGCCCGCACAATATAAGCGACGAGGAGTGCAACTCCGAGGCAATGAAACTGCTTGCAGAAGCCGAGGACCTGATGACCTCCGTCGCGCAAACGAGATATTTGATAACGAACGACCCGCGATACCGCAAAAACAAGGAAGAACTCGAAAAAAAACTCGAAGCGATGCAG
Source organism: Planctomycetota bacterium (assembly GCA_030607235.1). Taxonomy (GTDB): domain Bacteria; phylum Planctomycetota; class B129-G9; order B129-G9; family B129-G9; genus JAUWEX01. The sequence continues at coordinate 2,623 of JAUWEX010000129.1, forward strand.
GACCAGGCGGCCCGCTACCTATACGACGCATATTCGCTTGAACCCAGGTGGTATAAACTCCCCGTTGCGATCGCTCGATGCGAAAACGGTCGGGGAAACCCGGAAACGGCCGTCAAATTCGCCGAATACGCCATCGACCTCAAGCCCGACTACCATGTCGTTTACGAAACCATCGGCGCATCTTACATGATGATGGGTGCCCAGGCACATGAACAGGGAGATTTGAGCGAACGGAACTCCTGCTACCGCAAATCCATCGCCGCGTATGAGAAATTCATAAAAATGCGAAAGGACGATCTCAGGGTGGGGCCGCTACGCCTTAACATCAAACTCATGAAAATGGCGATGGGAGAGAAGTGATTACGAGGCGTACTTCCGCACCAGTTCCTTAAACGCCCTGCCGCGCGCCTCGAAGTTATCGAACATGTCGTAACTTGCGGTCCCCGGCGACAAAAGCACGCTGCCGCCCGTTTGCCGCGCGTCGACCGCATCCCTGACCGCCGTATCGAAATCCGCACCCACCATGACGATCGACGGCTTCGGCCCGATACGGCGTTTTTCTATCTCGGCACGCAAGGCATCAGCGGTCTGCCCCACCAGCACAACCACCTCGCAGCGATCGACTATCGCGGAGGCGAACTCGGCCAGCGGAATTTTCTTGTCGTAGCCGCCCGCAATCAGAACGATCGGCTGCGGAACCGCGTTTAACGCCGCGATTGCGGACTCGGCGGTCGTGGCGATGCTGTCGTTGTAATACGAAACACCGTTCGCCTCGCTAAATTTTTCCAGCCGATGCTCCACTCCCCGAAAACCATCGACACCCTGCGCGATTTCTTCGACCGCCGCACCGCAGGCCGCCGCAGCCACCGAAGCGGCCAACACGTTGGCCACGTTTATCTCGCCGGGAATGCGGATATCCGATCTGCCGCAGATACGACAATCGGCTCCGCCCATCCGCAAAATCAAATCGTCCCCCGCAAGAAAAGCGCCCCGCTCGACCTCGCCGCACAGGCTGAAAAAACACACATCCCCCGCGCAATCCGCCTCCCACGCCCTGACCGCGGGATCGTCGAAATTCAGCACCGCAATATCGGACGGCGACTGGTAGCGAATAATCGCCTTTTTCGCTTCGGCGTATTCGGCCATCGTGCCGTGCCGATCGAGGTGATTGGGTGTAAGGTTGGTAACCACGCTCACCGAGGGGCTTTTACGGATCCGGTGCATATCGTCGAGTTGGAAACTGCTCAGTTCCATCACAACGAGATCGCCGGGCGTGATCTCGTCGAGATGCCCGATGAGCGGCTGCCCGATGTTTCCGCCCAGCCAAACCCTGCGCCTGCCGCGTTCGAGCATCGCGGCCACCAGCGAGGTTGTCGTGGTCTTTCCGTTCGAGCCGGTTACGCCCGCAATAGGCGCGGAACAGCGCGAAACGAAAAAATTGGTCTCGGTATCCATCACAACCCCCGCCTCGCGCGCCAGCGCCAGATAGCGGGAAGTCTTGGGGACAGCCGGATTGACGATCAAGACATCGGCGCGCGTGAAATCTTCTTCGCGGTGTTCGCCGAAAACGAAAGAGATGTTGGGGTGATGTGTCAGCGGCTCGATAGAACGCGCAAGCGTGCGCGCGTTCTTGAGGTCGGTAACGGTTACCTCGGCGCCCTGCCGCGCGAAGTAGTCGGCCGCCGCCGCGCCGCCGCCGAACAGCCCCAACCCCATGATCGTTATGCGCCTGCCGGCGAATTCGCCTTTTATGGGAGGTGTGTCAGTCATCGACGGAAATGCCCCGCGCCGCGAAGCGAGCGCTAGTCCTCTTGCCGCTCCTTATCGCGAAATTCGCGTGCGCGCGCGCGGAAATCGTCGCTGTTTCCTTTTTCGGGCTGGAGCGGATAGAAAAATTCGCGGTTGTCCCTGATCTTTATTGGCAGAACCACATCGACGAAAAAGTCGATCGGGAACCACTGGTACCACGGCGGCTTTATAGGCTCAAGCACGTCCATCGTATCATAGCCCGGCGCCATGAGCGTGATCTTGCGGGTGCCGTAGTGGATGAATTCAAATGTATAAGGAGTTTTGCCGACTTCCTCGTTGTCGACCAAAACCGTCGCGCCCTGAGGGTCGGAACTTATCGTTACGGTACGCTCGACGCCGTAATCGCCGCCGACGAGCCGCTGGATACAACCGCTGCAAACTACGACACCGGCCGCAATAATTAGGAATACGAAAATTCTTATGGTTGT
>JAUWEX010000373.1 GCA_030607235.1 Planctomycetota bacterium
AGATCACCGCTCTCATGAAGGAGATCCACGCCTCCTTCGGCGCCATCGACATCCTCGTCAACAACGCCGGCATCACCCGCGACAACCTCGTGATGCGGATGAGAGACGAGGAATGGGACCAGGTTATCGCCGTCAACCTGCGGGGCACGTTCAACTGCATCCGGGCCGCGGCGCGCACGATGCTCAAGCAGCGCTCCGGCCGCATAATCAACGTCGCCTCGGTAATCGGGCTGATAGGCAACGCCGGTCAGGCCAACTACGCCGCCTCCAAGGGCGGGGTGATCGCCATGACCAAGTCCGTCGCCAAAGAATTCGCCTCGCGCGGCATAACGGCCAACGCCGTCGCGCCGGGCGTCATCGACACGGCCATGACACAGGCGCTCAGCGAAGACGTCCGCGCAAAGATGCTTTCGGTCGTCCCGCTTAACCGCATGGGCACGGCCGCCGACGTCGCGGGAGTCGTGTTGTTTCTGGCCAGCGACCTCGCGGCCTACGTAACCGGCGAGGTCATCAGGATCGACGGCGGGCTGGCGATGTAATGGAATTTTTGCGCGGCGAACCGTCGCGCATGGTTTGTTCGTTTATTTATATTTTTCAAAAGCCGTTATTTGCGGAGGAAAACGCAGTGGCAGAGAACATTGAAGAAAAAGTACACAACATCATTTGTGAGCAGATGGGAGTCAATAAAGACCAGCTCTCTATGGAAACTTCCTTCGTCAACGACCTCGGTGCCGATTCGCTGGACCAGGTGGAACTGGTGATGGAGTTTGAGGAGCGCTTTGACCTCAACATCCCCGAGGAAGAAGCCGAAAAAATTCAGACGGTCGGAGACGCCGTTAAGTACATCAAGGAGCATGCATAACGGACATGGAAAAACGTCGAGTAGTGATCACCGGCATCGGCAGCGTTACGCCTCTTGGCAACGACGTCGAGACAATGTGGTCCAATCTCATAGCCGGAAAAAGCGGACTGGGCAAGATAACCAAGTTTGACACCACCGGATTCAGTGCACAGGTCGCCGGCGAAGTCAAAGACTTCGACCCGGGCAAATGGGTCAAGGACAGGCGCGAAGCCAAGCGCCTTGATCCATTTACCCTGTACTCCATCGCCGCCACCGACATGGCGGTTGAGAGCGCGGGCCTGGACTGGGACAAGGTCGACAGGGATCGCGTCGGCGTAATAACCGGTTCCGGCATCGGCGGCATCATCGAGTTTGAGCAGCAGCACACGCGCTACCTGGAGAGGGGGCCGATGAAGATATCGCCCTTCTTCATCCTCAAACTCATGATCAACGCCGCGGCGGGCCAACTCGGCATACGCTACGGCGTGCGCGGGCCCAATTTCGCCACGAGCAGCGCCTGTGCCTCGAGCGCCCACGCCGTGGGCGTGGCCCTGCGCAGCATCCAGTTCGGCGAGAGCGACATCATGCTGGCCGGAGGCTCCGAAGCGGCCATGACCCCGCTGGGCATCAGCGGTTTCCAGGTCATGACGGCCCTGAGCACACGCAACGACGAACCCGAAAAAGCCAGCCGCCCCTTCGACAAAGACCGCGACGGTTTTGTAATGAGCGAAGGCGCGGGGACGCTGGTCCTCGAAGAACTCGAACACGCCAAAAGGCGCGGCGCCCGCATCTTCGCGGAACTCACCGCGTGCGGCATGAGCGCCGACGGCTACCACATCACCGCGCCCGATCCCAAAGGACGCGGCGCGCAGATGTGCATGCGTCAGGCCGTCGAGCGGTCCAGCCGCAAACTCACGGACGTCGACTACATCAACGCTCACGGCACCTCCACGCCACACAATGACCTGGCCGAGACCAGCGCCATCAAGGGCCTGTTCCAAGAACACGCCTACAAACTGGCCATCAGTTCGTCCAAGTCCATGCTGGGGCACCTGCTGGGTGCGTCGGGCGCGGTCGAACTCATC
>JAUWEX010000366.1 GCA_030607235.1 Planctomycetota bacterium
CCAGCGTAAAATCGCCCTCCCTTACAAGCGCGGGCAGCATATCGCGGCACTGTTGCAAAATCGGCTCGAACTGCGCCAGGGTCGTTACGGGAATTCCGAGGATGGAGAAGATCACCGGCGTATAGTAGCCGGTATTAGGAAACTCCACCGCAGCGTTGGGGCCTCTTTCGGCGATGGCCCGCTTGAGTTTCGCCTCGGCGGCCTGAACCGTCTTGTGCGCACCCCGCACGGCGAGGGCGGCGATAATCGACGACATGCAAATTCTCCTCGGAAAAATGCGTTACCGTGAAGCCGGATTATACAATCCCCGCGCCTATTTAGCAAATCCCACGGATTACCGGCCTTGCATTGCGCGACAACTTGTATAGAATTGCGTTTTATTATCCGAAAACACTTTTATCGAAAAAACGTAGCGGTCGCCGCGCATCGCAACAATGCGCGGACTCTTAAAGGGGCATCACATTATAATGAAAAGCAATATTGAAATCAGCCAGGCAACAAAATTGCTGCCGATAAGCGAAGTGGCGAAAAAATACGGGATCGCACGCGACGAACTCGAACTCTACGGCGACTACAAGGCCAAGGTCAAGCCCTCCGCGCTCAAGCGCCTCGCCGACAGGCCCAACGGCAAGTACATCGACATCACCGCGATCACGCCGACGCCGCTGGGCGAGGGCAAAACAGTCAACACCATCGGGCTGAGCCTGGGACTCAACCACATCGGCAAGAGGGCCGTCGCCTGCATCCGCCAGCCGTCGATGGGGCCGGTCTTCGGCATAAAAGGCGGCGCAGCCGGAGGCGGACGCTCGCAGGTCGTGCCGATGGAAGACATTAACCTGCACCTGACCGGCGACATGCACGCCGTAACGGCGGCGCACAATCTCCTGGCCGCGGCGGTGGACACCTCGCTGACACTGGGCAATCCACTCAACATCAATCCGTACAAAATCAGCGTCAGACGCGTCGTGGACATCAGCGACCGCGCGCTGCGCGATATCATAGTCGGACTCGGCGGCAAGACCAACGGCGTGCCGCGTCAGACCGGCTACGACATTTCGGCCTCCAGCGAGGTCATGGCGATCCTGGGGCTTTCGACCGACCTGGCCGATATGCGCCGACGGCTGGGGCGGATGGTCGTGGCCTTTACGCAGGCCAGCAAACCGATAACCGCCGACGATTTGAAAGTCGCGGGGGCGATGACGGCGATCATGAAGGACGCACTCAAGCCCAACATCATGCAGACGACCGAAAACACACTGGCCTTCGTCCACGCAGGCCCCTTCGCTAACATCGCACACGGCAACTCCTCGATCGTCGCCGACCAGATCGCGCTGAAGACAGCGGATTACGTGGTAACCGAGTCGGGCTTCGGCGCCGATATCGGCATGGAGAAATTCATCAACATAAAATGCCGCTGCTCCGGGCTGGTGCCCGACGCGGTGGGCATCGTGGCAACAGTGCGCGCGCTTAAGGTACACTCCAGCAAATACACCGTAGTGGCGGGCAGGCCGCTGGACGAGCGGCTGCTGCGCGAAAATCCCGACGATGTCGCGGCTGGCTGCGAAAACCTCAAGGCCCACATCCGTAATGTCAAGGAACACGGTCTTAGCGCAGTGGTGATTGTCAACCGCTTCCAGACCGACACCCCCGCCGAGATCGCCGAGATCAAAAAAGCCGCGCTGGAGGCCGGGGCCAGCGCCGCGGTCGAGAGCAACTGCTGGGAGCGCGGCGGCAAGGGCGCGGCGGAGATGGCCGAGGCGTTCGTGGCGGCGTGCAACGAAAAAAACGATTTCCGCTTCCTCTACACGCTGGAGATGTCGATCCAGGACAAAATCGCCCGCATCGCCAAAACGATGTACAGAGCGTCATACGTGCATTTCGAGCCGGAGGCCCGCAAAAAACTCCGCCTCTTCACAAAGATGGGCTACGACAGGCTGCCGATCTGCATGGCCAAGACGCATCTCTCGATTTCGCAC
>JAUWEX010000251.1 GCA_030607235.1 Planctomycetota bacterium
ATCGAGCCGACTTCGTGCAGGCTGACCGATCTCGAAAAGACGACCGTGGACAAATTGCGCGAGGTGCTGCCCAAACACGCCGCGTTTTACAATCCCGTCGATATCATCGGAGACGCCGGAGAAGACCGCTACAAGGCAGCCTTGCAAATCATCTCCGACGACAGGAACACCGACGGGATTCTGGCGATCTACACGCCGACCGGCATGAGCGATCCTCTTGCCGTGGCCGACATCATCGCCGAAGTAGGCAAGCGCGAAGACAACACCGTTGTTTCGGCGTTTTTGGGTGGCGATCTGGTTAAGACTTCGCGCGAAGCGCTGCGCGAAAAAGGCGTGCCGCATTACATAAACGCCGAGCGCGCAGTCAAGGCCTTCGACGCGATGTATCGCTTCCGCAACTGGACGCTGAAGCCGGTTTCCCAGCCCGAAAAATTTGACGTCGACCGCGACAGTGTCGCCGGGATATTCAAAAACGCCAGGGAAGCGGGCATGTTGGAACTCGGCGAGGTCGAGTGCCGCGAGGTTATCTCCGCCTACGGTTTCAAACTCCCCGCCAACGTCGTGGCCCAGACCGCCAAACAGGTCCTGCGCATATCCGACGGCGTGGGCTATCCGCTGGTGATGAAAATCGTCAGCCCCGACATCCTGCACAAGTCCGATTTCGGCGGCGTGAAACTCAACATCAACAGCGGCGAAGAAGCGCTGACGGCCTATCACGAACTGCGCACCCTGACCCTGCGCCGTATGCCGCAGGCCGATATCCGCGGCGTGGCGGTGCAGGAGATGATTAAGGGCGGCAAGGAAGTAATCCTCGGTATGAGCCGCGACCCGCAGTTCGGCCCGATGATGATGTTCGGACTCGGCGGGATTTATGTCGAGGTACTCAAAGACGTATCGTTCCGCATAGCGCCGCTGACCAGAGACGACGCTTACGAAATGGTCCGTGAGATTAAATCGTATCCGTTGCTGGCCGGTGTGCGCGGCGAAAAACCCGCCGACATCGACGCCATCGTTGAATCGTTGCTCAGGCTTTCGCAGCTTGTGATGGATTTCCCCGAAATAGTCGAACTCGACGTTAACCCGCTCAAGGTATTTGCCGACGGTGAGGGATCGATCGCACTCGACGCCAGATTAACACTTGGAGGTGCCTAAACCATGAAGCCTCTTTTCGTAACTTCTCTTAGCGAGCATTCGGGTAAAAATCTTATTCTGTTGGGACTCGGCAGACGTTTCCAAAAGGAAGGCTGCAAAGTCGGCCTCTTCAAGCCGTTCGGCGTGTTTCCGACGCGCGTGGACAACATCCTCACCGACGAAGACACGGTCTTTTTCCGCAAGGCGTTCGATCTCGACGACTCGCTGGCCGACATGTGTCCGTGTGTTATCAACGACTCGCTTATCGAAGACGTGCTCGAAGGCGAAGCGACGGATATTTACGATAACATCAAGAGCAGTTTTGCAAGGATATCTAGGGGCAAAGACATCGTACTGGTGGAAAGTCTGGGCGACCTCGCGTTCGGCGGCTTCATGGGCGCGCCGTGCGAGATGCTAATCAGCGAATTCGGCGGCAAATCGATCATCATCGACGTGCCGAAGCGGCTCAACCGGACGCTGGACGGTTTCGTCAGCGCTCACAAAAAGATCGGCGATGCCTTGCTTGGCGCGGTGGTCAACAAGATCAAACCAAGCAGGCTCGAATTCTACAACGACCTTGTCAGGCCTTACCTGGAGAAGCAGGGCATCGAACTTCTTGGCATCATTGGCAAAGATCCTTTGCTCTCCAGCGTTTCGGTGCGCGAAGTCTGCGACGCGCTCGGCGGCGACGTGGTTTGCTGCCATGACAAGATGGACGGCGTAGTAGAGAAGTTTTCCATCGGCGCGATGAACGTCGAAAGCGCTCTGCGTTACATGCGCAAACTGCGCAACCAGGCTCTCATCGTCGGCGGCGACCGCACGGATATCCAACTCGCCGCGCTGGAAACCTCGACCACCTGCATGATCCTCACCGGCGGGCTGATCCCCAACGAAATCATCCTCAGCAAGGCGACCGCCGCAGGCGTGCCTATCCTGCTGGTCAAGGGCGACACCGGCGTGGTGGTTGAGCGGGTCGAGTCGTTGTTGGGGCGTCTGAGCCTGCGCAGCGAGAGCAAGGTCGAGCGCGCGGTCGAGATTGTCAACAAGGAAATCGCCTTCGACAAGATACTCAAGGGTCTGAAGTAATATCCAAACGGAGGGACGTCATGAAGGACGAGATTTATCTGGATCATTCCGCGACCACGCCGACCGACCCCCGGGTCGTTGCGGAGATGGAACCGTATTTTACCGAATACTTCGGCAATCCTTCGTCGCTGTACAGCATCGGCGTTAGCGCGGCTCAGACGATCGAGCGGGCGCGCGAAAAAGTCGCGGCCCTTATCAATTGCGCCCCGGAAGAATTGTTTTTTACCAGCGGCGGTACCGAGGCCGACAACTGGGCGGTACTGGGTACGGCTTTTTCCGGCAAAAGCGCCAAAAAGCACGTTATCATCTCGTCGATCGAGCACCACGCCGTGCTCGAGCCGTGCAACTTTCTCGAAAAAAAAATCAACTGGGAGGTTACACGCCTCCCGGTCGATTCTTTCGGCATGGTCTCGCCCGACGACGTGCGCAAGGCCATTCGCAAGGACACCGCGCTCGTTTCGGTGATGCACGCCAACAACGAAATCGGCACCATCGAGCCGATCCAAGGGATTTCCGCCGTTACGCGCGAGAAGGGCGTTCTGCTGCACGTCGACGCCGTTCAGACCGTCGGCAACTATCCGGTCGACGTAAAGGAAATGGGTTGCGATATGCTTTCGCTCTCCTCCCACAAACTGTACGGCCCCAAAGGCGTCGGCGCGCTGTTTATCCGAAAGGGCCTTCGCCTCCAGCCTTTTATCATGGGCGGCGGACAGGAGCGGGGGCGACGTGCCTCGACCCAAAACGTCCCCGGAATCGTGGGCCTGGGCAAGGCCGTAGAAATC
>JAUWEX010000349.1 GCA_030607235.1 Planctomycetota bacterium
CTCCCGCGCCTCCGCGGCGCGCTCGAGAATCTGTTCCATCGTCATGCAAAACGCCCCGTCCTCGCCGTCGTTGCGGCTGAAGGCGCAGAAACGGCAACGGTTGACGCAGACGTTGGTGTGGTTGACGTGGCGGTTGACGACATAAAACGCCTTGCGGCCGTTAATCGTCTCGCGCGCGATATTCGCCAGCCGGCCAAGTTCGAGGATATCCATCTCGAAGAGTCCGACGCCCTCCTCGGCGTTCAGCCGGATGCCGGCCTCGACTTTTTTCGCGATGCTCTTCATATTCCGTACGATTCCCATTTTTCATCGACGAGTCCCCTGACCTCGGCGCTCATTTCGATCTCGTCGGGCCACGGGCGCGCGAAACCCTCCTCGGGCAGTTTGCGCGTGGCGTCGATGCCCATCTTGCTGCCGTATCGCGGCGCGGGCGCGGCGTGGTCCAACTCGTCCACCGGCCCCTGGACGAATTCGATATCGCGCTTGGGGTCGATGCTGTTGAGCGCCTTCCACGCGGAATAACTCACATCGCGCACGGGCACGTCTTCGTCGACCACAACGATCACTTTCGTAAAGGCCATCTGCCCCATCCCCCAGATTCCGTGCATGATTTTGCGGGCGTGGCCGGGATAGCGCTTGCGGATAGAGACGATCATCATGTTATGAAACACGCCCTCGAAGGGCATGTGGATATCCACGATTTCGGGCATGTTCCTGCGCACCGCCGGCAGGAGTATCCGCCCGATCGCCTCGCCCATGAAGCAGTCCTCCATAGGCGGCCGCCCCACGACGGTGGCGTGGTAGACGGGCCGTGCGCGGCGCGTTACGCAGGTCAGGCGAAAAACGGGGAAGTCGCCCTGGAGCGAATAAAAACCGGTGTGGTCGCCGAAGGGGCCTTCGGTGCGACGCTCGCCGATTTCGACGTAGCCCTCGAGGACGATCTCGGCGTTGGCCGGCACTTCGATCTCGCTCGTCTCGCAGCGCACCATCTCGACCGGCGCGCCGCGGAGGAATCCCGCGAAGACCATCTCGTCCATCTCGTCGGGCAGCGGCAGCGCGCCGCAAAAGGTTACCGCGGGATCGGCCCCGACCGCCACCGCCACCGGCATCCGCTTCGCGCCGGATTCCGCGTAAAGGCGGTAATGCTCGGCGCCGCCTTTGTGCGTGTGCCAGTGCATCCCGGTCGTGCGGCCGTCGTAGACCTGCATCCGATACATGCCGCAGTTCCGTTTTCCGGTGAGAGGATTTCTCGTAAAGACCAGCGGCAGCGTCAGGTAGCGCCCGCCGTCCTGCGGCCAGCACTTGAGTATGGGAAATTCGCCGAGGTCGAAACCGTCGCGCTGGATAACTTCCTTGCAGGGGCCGGTCTTGACGGACTCCGGAAAAAATTTCGAGAGTTTGATGAGTTTGGGGATGGCCCTGGCCTTGGCGATTATCCCTTCGGGCCGGTCGGGTGTGAGAATTTCTTCGACGCGACGGGCGATATCGTCAACGTCGCCGATCGCCATGTTCATCCGCCGCCGCGTGCCGTAGGCGTTGATGAGAAGAGGGAAATCGGAGCCTTCGACGTTTTCGAACAGCAACGCCGGGCCGCCGCTCTTGACGACGCGGTCGCAGATTTCGGTTATCTCGAGTTCCGGGCTGACGCGGGTCGCGATGCGCCTTAACTCGCCCGCCGCATCGAGCGCGGCGATGAATTCACGAATGTCTTTGTATGCCATCGACTTTTTGTGGGTTTATTTGCCGACTTCTCCGCGCCAGTAATCGAGGACGGAGAGGAGCGTCTCGTCCAGATCGTGCTCGGGAAGCCAGTTGGTTAATTTACGGAATTTCGCGCTGTCGCCGCGGATTTCGGGCAGGTCCGACGGTCGCATCCTTTCGAGGTCCTGCCTGACTTCTATACTGGTTTTGCTCATGGAGAGCAGTTTGTCTATCACCTCGCGTATCGCAACGGCCCTGCCGGAGCCGAGCACGTACACGTCGCCGTCGGGCGGGCAGAGATCAAGCGCGAGAGAGTATGCGCGAACGATGTCGCGCACGTCGCTGAAGTCGCGCTTTGCGTCGAGATTGCCTACGCTCATC
>JAUWEX010000197.1 GCA_030607235.1 Planctomycetota bacterium
CAAGTCGCAACCCTGCATTTCCTCCGACGCCTCGGCAAGCGCCCGGTTCGGCAGCGCTTCGCCGAAGAAAACGATATCCGGCCGCAGCACACCACCGCACGACGGACAAAGCGGCGGGTTGTTCCGGTCGAGAATCTCGCAAAGTGTCTCGAAGGCGTAATCCAGCCGACACACCGTACAGTAAATATCGCGCGTGTTGCCGTGCAACTCGATCACCCTGCGCGAACCCGCGTCTTGGTGCAGGCCGTCGATGTTCTGCGTAATCACCGACGAAAGTTTGCCCGCCCGCTCCAGCCGCGCCAGCACCTCGTGCGCGGGGTTGGGCTTGATATTCTTGAGGAGCGAGAGGCGAACCTCGCTGAAAAACCGCCAGTAATAACTCGGATCCTTCTCGAAATAATCGATGCTCGCGTAGAGGTCGGGGTTGTACTTGTCCCAGACCCCGCCCTCACCACGATAGGTCGGTATGCCGCTCTCGGCCGAGATTCCCGCGCCGGTAAACGCCACAATCCGCTCCGCGCCGGAAATCATCGCCCCCAGGCGTTCAATAAGCCCGTCGGACACTTCGCAATCCTCGAAAAGCGGGCAGGGCCCGCAGCCAAGTCTTTTTCCACCCATTTCAAGACTCGCTCCTTGTTTTTCACCTTACGGCGAAAAAACGCAGTCGCTTCACTTTTCGCCAATGAGTGGGAGCGAGCGCCCTTTTCGCCGAAGGGCGAAAAGCAGCGAAGCGGTCCGCCTCAGGCGGATTGGAATGAGTGGCTGCTCCCCGTTTGGCAGCAGGCCCTGCCTGATAAAATCCTCAACCACGCAACAAAATTACAAGATTTGTCAGTAGGTGGCAGCGCCGCGCTTCTGTCGCCGAAGCACGGCGACAGACAGCGAGCGGATATTGGAAAATGTGGTTGCTCCTCATTTTGCTGCGGGGCGTCCCCGCCCGCGACGTCAGTGGTCGCAGACGTTGCTGCCCGCATCAAGCGTTCCGTCGGCGAAGGCCCTGGCCAGCACCTCGGGCGTCTCGCAGGGCGCGCCCACGACAACCTGTATGCCCGCGGCCTGGAACAACTGAATCGCCCGCTGGCCCATACCGCCAGCGACAACGACATCCACGCCCATCTCGCCAAGCCATTTCGGCAGGACACCCGGCTCGTGCCGCGGCGGAGTGTGCATCTCCACCGAGCCGACCTTGTTGTCGGCTATCTCAACTATCGCAAACTGCTGGCAGTGGCCGAAATGCAGGCACAGCCGCCCTTCCGCTGTCGGTATGGCGATTTTCATCGTCCGCTCCTTTAATTTATTCCTGCTTATCACACACGCCTGCAATTCTATCAGCAATAGAACCAATAGCAAGCGCGACTTCGTTGTCGGGATATTTCTGGACAAACGGCTCTCCGGCGTCGCAGGCCTCGACCATCCCCTGCACCATCGGCATCGAACCCAAAAACGGCACGCCTGCCTCCGCGGCAAGTTTCTCGCCGCCACCCGTGCCGAACGGGTTGATCTTTCGGCCGCAGTGCGGACAGGCAAACCCCGCCATGTTCTCGACGACACCCAGCACCCGCAGGCCCATCCGCTCGCAGAACGAGAGGCACTTGCGCACATCCGTTACCGAAATTTCCTGCGGTGTCGTTACCACCACCGCCCCGGTAACTTCGGGCAGCAACTGGCAGATGCTAAGCGGCTCGTCGCCGGTCCCCGGCGGGGAATCCACAACGAGGTAGTCCAACTCGCCCCACTCCACGTCTTTGAGGAACTGCATTATCATCGAATACTTCAGCGGCCCGCGCCAGATAACCGACTGGCTGTCGGATTTCAGAAACAGTCCTATCGAAATCGCCGTGAGGTTGGGGCCGACGCTGACCGGCTCCACGATGTCGCCATGGGTCTTCGGCGCAACGCCCTCGATATGCAGCATCTTCGGAATCGACGGGCCGTGAATGTCGATATCCACCAGCCCAACACGCTTGCCGCCGTTCGCCAGGACCACCGCGAGATTGACCGCCACGGTGCTCTTGCCGACGCCGCCCTTGCCGCTGAGAACCAAAATCTTGTTGCGCACCTTGCTCATCCGCCGCGCAATCGCCGCATGTGCCTGCTCGTCTCCGGCGGGAGGCGCGGGTTGTCTTGAGCCGGTGCAGGATTGTTTTGAATCGCTCACTTATTTCTCCGTATCGCTGACTTGCGTTGCCAGTGAATAAAAAACCGTCTCGCCCTGCCGCCGCTCGACCACCTTGCCGGCGGACTTCAGCGAGGAGGCGTATTTCACCACTTCGTTTTCGTGCATCCCCAAGCCCGACGAAATATCCCGCAGACTGCACGGCCTGCGCGATATCATCTCCAGCACCGCCGCTTCGCCCTTGATTACCGCGCCCGGCTGGGAGTCGCGCTCAAAGGGCAAAATGATTTCCGCCTTCTCGCCGAACATCGCCGCGATCTCGCGCATCCGCTCGTCGCCGACCCTTCGCGCGTAAGATTCCGCCGCAGGCCGCACGACGGTGTTCATCTGAATGCAATCGGGACTTATCAATTCGACCTGCTCGACCAGCATCCGCAAATCGTCATCGTCGTCGTTGAGCCCCTCAACGATAAACACCTCCAGCCACATCTGGCCGCTGAACTCCTCGCGAAACTTAACCAGCCCCTCGACCAGCCTGTCGAAATTGATTGACGGGTCGGGCCTGTCGACGCGCTCGATCGCGCCGCCGTTGCCACCGTCCAGCGAAGGCACCACGAGATCGGCGCCCAGCAGATCGCGCCGGACCTGCGGGTCGGAAAGCAAGCCGCCGTTGGTAATCACCGCAACCGGTATCCTGGTAATCTCCTTCACCGCGGCAATCACGCGGCCTATACCGCTGTTGAGCGTTGGCTCGCCGGAACCCGACATCGTGATGTAGTCCGCCTCGAGCCCCTCGTCGCACCGGCGTTTAATCTCCGCGATGACTTCGTCAACCGGCACGTACTCCCTGCGCTCGACGGTCTTGTCGGTCGTGCGCCCTATCTGGCAGTATACGCAGTCGAAACAGCAGGTCTTGAACGGAACCAGGTCCACGCCAAGCGAAAGTCCAAGCCGCCGCGACGGAATCGGCCCGAAAATGTATTTGTATTTTTTATCGCTCATTTTTCCCCGTCGTCTCGGCGCGTACTGCGGACTACGTAGTCCATCACCGCGCCGAAAAAGGCCTCCGGCGCCAGCAGCGAACAGTGCCGCTTCGCATCGGGCAGCCTGCCGAGCGCCTTCTCGACTTCCTCGTCGCCGACCTCGACCGCATCGTCGACGTGCATCCCCCTGACGATCTCCGTAAACGCGCTGCTCGCGGCGATCGCCGCCGGACAGCCAACACACTTGAAAGATATATCCGCAATGCGCTCGTCGTCGACCTTTATCCAGACGCGAACGTGATCGCCGCATTCGGGATCGCCTATAATTCCTAATCCGTCGGCGTTTTCGATCTCCCCGACATTACGCGGGTTCTGGAAGTGATCCAGCACCTGCGCGGTGTATTGCGAGATATTTTCCATGATGTTATCGAGCCAAAACCGATTCCCACGCCGTCTTCAATTTCGCGGCGAGAGCCTCGCTGCCGTATTCCACAACGGTCTTGCCCGACATCATCGCTTTTGTAAATGATTTGTCAAACGGTATTTCGCCGACCACCGCCGCGCCGCGCTTTTCGGCCAATCGACGAATATCGGCGGCGATTTCGGGATTGATATCGGCCATATTTATCAGCACCG
>JAUWEX010000236.1 GCA_030607235.1 Planctomycetota bacterium
CGGTCGGCGAAGCAGTCGATCGCGCGGAAGCCCGGATGCAGCGTGCCGAAATGCTCGACGCCGGCGGGGATGAAGTACGATTCGCCGGGGCCGTAGATACGAGACTCGACGCCGACGGTCAGGTCGAGTTTTCCCGCCACAACGATTCCCCACTGCTCGCCGTGCGAATGAGGCGGCAATTGGATTTCCTTAACCGCCTCCATAAACAGCGCCTGCATCGTCCCGCCCTGCAGCAGCCATATCTTCAGGCCGTCGAGCGAGTGCTCGGCCTCGGGCAAATTCTTAATAAAACCGGCGAAATCCGAAATCTTCACACTGCTCCTTTCTTCGTCCATCGTAAGACAAAACTCATCCTTATCGCCTCTCCATAATATCAATCCGGCCCGGCAATGCAATTATTTTCGCGGGGCGATAACTTATGCCAACTATTTTTTTCTAAAGCGTTAACGTACAAAATAACGATGATATTTTCCGGCGCGAGGAAAACGCTTTCCTTGACAAACACCACGGAAAAATATAGAAAACCCGCGACCAACGAATTTTTTACGACAAAAAGGAACGATTTATGCCAAAGTATCTCGTCATAGTCGAATCGCCCGCGAAATGCAAAACGATCAACCGCTATCTCGGCAAGGACTACGTCGTGAGCGCCTCAATGGGGCACGTGCGCGACCTGCCGGCGCGGAAATTCGCAATCGACATAGAAAACGATTTCGCTCCCGAATACGTTACCATCCGCGGCAAGGGCAAAATCCTGACCGAACTGCGCAAACTCGCCAAACCCGCCGAACTCGTCTACCTCGCGACCGACTACGACCGCGAGGGCGAGGCCATCGCGTGGCACCTGTGCAAAGCGCTCAAAATCCCCAGGGACAAGGTCCGCCGCGTAACGTTCAACGAAATCACCAAGAAGGCCATCGACGAGGCCTTCGCCTCGACGCACTCGATCGACAACGACAAGTTCAACGCTCAGCAGGCCCGCCGCATCCTCGACCGAATCGTCGGCTACAAACTCAGCCCGCTTCTGCGCAAAAAAGTCGCAAAGGGCCTCAGCGCCGGTCGCGTCCAGTCGGTCGCGGTGATGCTGGTAGTGGATCGCGAAAAGGAAATCCGCGCCTTCGAAAAAGAGGAGTACTGGAAGATCATCGCCAAACTCCTGAAGTCTCCCGATGCCGATGCGGAGAAGGACGGCTTCGAGGCGGAATTGAAAAAAATCGGCGGGGAAGATTTCGTCCTCCCCGACGAAAAGTCCACAAACGCCGCGCTGGCCGAAATCCAAAAAGAAAAATTCACCGTCTCCAAGGTCGAGCGCAAACAGCGCAGCGAGAGGCCGCGCCCGCCGTTCATCACCAGCACCCTGCAACAGCAGGCCAGCACGCGGCTGGGTTTCAGCGCGAAAAAGACGATGTTCCTCGCGCAGAAACTATACGAAGGCGTCGACCTCGGCGTCGAGGGCCAGGTCGCGCTGATAACTTACATGCGTACCGACTCGGTACACCTCGCGGCGGGGGCCGTCGCGGAGGCGCACGCAATCATCGAAAAAGATTTCGGCAGAAACTACCTGCCGGAGAAACCGGTCTTCTACAAGTCCAAAAAAGCCGCGCAGGAGGCCCACGAAGCGATCCGCCCGACCGAGCCGCACCGCCATCCCGACGCGGTATCGGTCCACCTCGAAAAAGACATGGCACGGCTATACGAACTGATCTGGCGGCGCTTCATGGCCTGCCAGATGAACCCCGCAGTGTTCGACGTTACCGCCGTCGATATCGACGCGGGCAAGTACACCTTCCGTGCTAACGGACGGCTGATGAAATTCGAAGGCCACCTCGCCGTGATGGGCACGGCGGGCCGCGTCGAGCAACAAATCCTGCCCGAAATCGCGGAAGGCGGCGAAGTGTTCCCGGCGGAAATCACCCCCTCGCAGCACTTCACCCAGCCGCCGCCGCGCTACACCGAGGCCAGCCTCGTGCTCGAACTCGAAGACAAGGGAATCGGCCGCCCGTCGACTTACGCGCCGATTATCTCGACGATCCAGGCGCGCGGCTACGTGGAGCAGCAGCAACGCAGGTTTTACGCGACCGAACTCGGCGAGATCGTAACGGATAAACTCGTTACGCACTTCCCCGACATCATCAACACCGAGTTTACCTCGAAAATGGAAGAGGAACTCGACACCGTCGAGGAGGGCAAGACGGACTGGGTCAAAATGATGCGCGGATTTTACACGTTGTTTGAAGCCGACCTCAAAAAGGCGGAGGAAACCATGAAGAGCGAAAAGGGCAAAGAAAGCGGGGTAGCCTGCGAAAAATGCGGCAAGCCCATGGTCTATCGCTGGAGCAAACAGGGCAAATTCCTGGGCTGTTCGGACTACCCTGACTGCAAACACACGATGACCATCGAAGAAGACGGCCAGGTCTCGGCGCCCGAGGAAATCGAGGGCAAGTGCCCGAAATGCGAATCGGGCCTTACCGTCAAGAGCGGGCGCTTCGGCAAATTCATCGCCTGCTCGAATTACCCCGACTGCAAATTCACCAAGCCCTACTTCGCGCCCGGCGAAGAACCCGCCGGAGACCTCAGCGAAGAAAAGTGCCCAACCTGCGGCGCGCCCATGGCCCTCAAGCGCGGGCGCTGGGGGCAGTTTTTGGCCTGCACGAAATACCCGGACTGCAAAACCACCAAGAAAATCGGCGCGAAACCCAAGGCCAAGCCCGATCCGAAAACGAAAAACGTCAAGGAAGCCGGCGGCGCAAAACCCAAAAAGGCCGCACAGGCGAAATCCGAAGACGGCGAGACGGTCAAATGCGACCTGTGCGGAGCGCCGATGGTGGAGCGCATGGGCAAGCGCGGAAAGTTTCTGGGCTGCTCGGCGTACCCGAAGTGCAAGAACATAAAGCCGCTCGACGCGCCCGACGAGCCGGAAGAGACCGACGAAAAATGCCCGAACTGCGGCGCGCCGATGCTGCTGCGAAGCGGGCGCTGGGGCAGGTTCCTGGCGTGCTCGGCGTATCCGAAGTGCAAGACGACGAAGAAAATCCCGAAATAATCGGCGGGGAAACCCCGCGGCAAAATCATTTTTCCACCTATTTCAAGACCCGCTCCTTGTTATAGCGCTCCGCGCTATAAACGCAGTTGCTTACAACTTTGCCAGTGCGCGCACAATTTTTTGTCAATAGGTGTGAGCAACG
>JAUWEX010000240.1 GCA_030607235.1 Planctomycetota bacterium
CGAAAGGGACACATCCTCCTTCGGGAGCAGGCCGTGAGGCCGTCCGCCTCATGCGGAAAAAGATGCGTCCCTTTCGGAGGACGTCTCCCGGCAAATTTTGAGGTAAAAAATGAGACGGGAACGCGGCACATAAAAATTAAAATTTGATTCTTTTTCCGCGCCCTTCCATATATAATACTCGTGATTGGCATAAAAATTCACATGAAATTTTTTGAGGAGAGAAAGCATGAAAAAGAGCATGATCGCACTTCTAGTGCTGGCTTGCGTGTTCACCGTGATGGTCCAGGGCTGCGAACTGTTCGGGGGCAAGGTCAAGGCGCCCGATGTCAAGGGAACCGACCCCGACGAAAAGACGGAGGACCCCGCCGAGAAGACGGGCGACCCCGACGAGGCGGAAAGCAAGCCCGCCGAAAAGCCCGTCGCGCTGGTCGAGATCACCAGTTTCAAAGACGGCGCCACCGGCATCGACCCCAAACTGCCGCTGACATGGAGCGTGGACGATTCGATCGGGAAGATCAATATGATGGGGATCAACATCTTCGAGTGCGGCGCGGACGGCAAGGAGATCGCCTCCGCAGTGATTGCATTCAAGCAAGGGATGAACACCGAGTTTTTCAAACTGCGCAGCTGGACGCTGTTTGAAAAGGATGTCGATGCGAACTGGCTTTTCAAGGACAGCCACGCGGGGCTTAAGCAACTCAAGTCCGGCACAAAGTATTTGATGACTTTTACGATTTCGGGCGACAAGATCGAGACGATACGCATCTACTTCACGACGAAATAAGCGGGCAAGCGGGGACGCCCCGCGGCAAAATAAGGAGTAACCACATTCTCCGATACCCGCTTGCTGTCTGTCGCCCTTCGGCGACAGAAGCGCGTCGTTGGCGTTCACTAACAAATCTTGTGCGCGGATTCGCGATGTGATTTCTTTCCGCGCGGGCAAGCCCGCTGCCAATAGGGTAAATCCACCTGTTCCAATACTCGCTCGCTACGCGCTAACGCGCGGGGCGCTTCGCTTGCACCCACCGGCAAATCTTGTGGGCTTACTGTAGTATTGGTGGTTTCCAGGCAGGTGGCATGAAAAAAACAACGCCTTGCATCCATCTCTGAACCGAAAGGGACACATCCCTTCGCTTCGCGAAGGAGGAAGTGTCCCTTTCAGATGCGTCCCTTTCAGCGACACAAAAATCCTGCGCGGTTAATTGAATGGCTAAGGAAAAATCTCGCAAAATGCCCCGGCGATATGTTAAACTCCGCGCCGCAAATGCGAAATGGAATCCGCGCTTCCGGTGCGGCCCGCAAAACGGCAAAACGCAAAACGACTATCAAGGAGACATGACGTGAGCAAGATTGACGGAGTTCCCCTGCTTGACCTCAAGGCGCAGTACGCCACGATTCGCGACGATATTCAAAAGGCGGTCGACGAAGTTTTCGAGAGCCAGTATTTCATCCTCGGCCCGCAGGTCAAGGCGCTCGAAGAAGAGATAGCGGCCTATTGCGGCACGAAGCACGCGATCGGCGTCTCCAGCGGCACCGACGCGCTGCTGCTGGCGCTGATGGCGCTGGACATCGCGCCGGGCGACGAGATCATCACCACGCCCTTCACGTTTTTCGCGACCGCGGGCGTCATACACCGCCTCAACGCGGTGCCGGTCTTCGTCGACATCGAGCCGGAGACTTTCAACATCGACCCCGCCAAAATCGAGGCGGCGATCACGCCGAAAACCAGGGCGATCCTCCCGGTGCATCTCTACGGGCAGTGTGTCGAGATGGACGAGATAATGGCGATCGCCGGGAAGCACGGCCTGAGGGTCGTCGAGGACGCCGCGCAGGCCATCGGCTCGGAATACAAGGGCCGCCGCGCGGGATCGCTGGGCGACATCGGCTGCTTCTCGTTCTTCCCGTCGAAGAATCTCGGCGCGGCGGGCGACGGCGGTGTCGTTACGACCAACGACGACGAACTGGCGAAGAAAATGGTGATGATGCGCGTGCACGGCGGCGAGCCGAAGTACTACCACAGCATGGTCGGCGGCAACTTCCGCCTCGACGCGATCCAGGCGGCGGTGCTGCGCGTGAAACTCAAAAAACTCGACGAGTGGACCGCAGGCCGCCAGCGCAACGCCGCGGACTACGACCGCAGGCTGGGCGAGGCCGGGCTGGTTGCCGACAAGGTCGTGCCGCCGCCGGTGAAGCAGAGCCGGCACATCTTCAACCAGTACGTGCCGCGAGTCAGGGACCGCGACGCGCTTTTCGCGCACCTGAAGGCCAAAAACATCGGCTGCGACATTTACTATCCTATCTGCCTGCACCTGCAGGAGTGCTTCGCGCACCTCGGCGGCAAGCCCGGCGAGATGCCCGTCAGCGAAAAGGCCGCCGAAGAGGTGATCGCGATACCGATCTATTCCGAACTCACCAAAGAACAGCGCGCCTACGTCATCGACGCGATCGCGGAGTTCTACAAGGGCTGACGGCAGCGGACAACGTCCGCAGGAAAACGATTTTTCCACCTATTTCAAGACTCGCTTCTTGCTTTTTGCCATTCGGCAAAAAGAAGCAGTCGGCGGGCAAGGCCCGCAGCCAAGTCTTTTTTCCACCCATTACAAGACTCGCTCCTTGTTTTTCACCTTACGGCGAAAAAACGCAGTCGCTTCACTTTTCGCCAGTGAGTGGGAGCGCCCTTTTCGCCAAAGGGCGACAGACAGCGAGCAGGTCTTGAAATAGGTGGCTGTTCCCCGTTTGGCAGCAGGCCCTGCCTGCCTGCGGGGCATCCCCGCCCGCCCGGCGCGTCCGGGGATTTTTGGATTCGCGCAATTAACGGTTGACGAAATGTTGTGCGTCTGATACTTTTTTGTTTCGCATATCAAATTAACTGCCGACATGAGGGGGAAGGCAGGCATGAGCAAGATTGCGCAGGTCTTTGCGCGCGAGATACTGGATTCCCGCGGCAATCCTACCGTAGAAGCCGACATCGTCCTTGCGGACGGCGCGTTCGGCCGCGCGGCCGTTCCCTCGGGCGCATCCACCGGAGTACACGAGGCGGTCGAACTGCGCGACGGCGGGAAACGCTACGGCGGCAAGGGCGTGGGCAAGGCAGTCGACAACGTTCTCAAGGCAATCAAACCCGCGATTATCGGCATGGACGCGCTCGACCAGGAGACGGT
>JAUWEX010000410.1 GCA_030607235.1 Planctomycetota bacterium
GCGGCGTCCAGGCCGGGCCGATGCTGCGCAGTCTGATGGAAAAGGGCCTCGTGCGGATCGCCGGGCGGGCCGACATCATCGGCAGGCCGTTCCTCTACGGCACGACCAAAAAATTTCTCGAGCACTTCGGTCTGCGCTCGCTCAAGGACCTGCCCCGGATAGAGGAACTCCGGCCCGCGCCCGAAGCAGGCTGAGCGCGCCACGGCGAAAACCACCTTCGCACGCTCCCGCCGATCCGCCTCAGGCGGACACCGACTCGCGCTCAATTGCGGGCCGGATGATACCGATATAATAACATGCGAAAAACGTACATTATTTACCGGCGAACATGAGGGTGATTTGAGCGAATCCGGCCACAGCACAACCTCGCTACGCAAGCACATCCCCCGGCGACCCGCGCGTATCTTCGGCGCATACGCCATCGTCTTCGGCGCGCTCGGGTTCGTGTTCTTCGCCTTCGTCGTCCAGTCATGGGCGCGCGGCGCGGCCACACACCACTACACCGTCTACGGTGAGGCCTACAACAAAATCTACAACCTCGAAGTCCCCATCTACGGACTCATGGCCGTCAACAGCCTCATTATATTGCTAGCCGGCATCGGCATGATACTGCGCGAAAAATGGTCCGCCGACGCGATGTGGATCTGCGGCCTGATATTCGTCATCGGCCTGTGGGCGCTGTTCACCGCCAAGAACATGCTCTGGTATTACGACACCGCCCTCATCGCCGGCAGCAAAGACAAAACCCTCGGCTCGATTGTCCTGCCCTACATAGTTACGCTCATCGTATCGCTGACCATGATCGTCCCCGCCTTCATCCCCGCGATCCGCGTCTCGCTGCACAAAAAAACCAAAACCACCAAACGCAAACTCCGCAAACGGAACACGCGAAAAGCGACGGGAAGGCGGAATTGACACTGCCGCACAACCCTGATATATTCCGGCGTCCAACGGAGAAAACAGTTGCGCAAGAACTCACAACACGAATCGTATTTCCGGCAGTCGCGCGATCCCGCCAACGGGCTGGTGCTCGCGCTGCCGCTGCTTGCGCTCTACGAGGCCGTCCTCTTCGCCAGCAACTCGCCGACCCGCAACCGCTTCGACTTCATCACCCACTGGATATCCAAGACCGGACAGGCCGGCCCCATTATCTTCAACACCGTCCTAATCTGCGTCTGCATCGTCGCGATTGTCTACCTCAACCGCAACCGACGCATGCACCCGACGCTGTTCGTGCCGATGCTGGCCGAAAGCCTCGTCTACGCCGTCGCAATGGGCGCGCTGGTCATCTACGTGATGGACTTCGCCGGCGGCTACCTCCAGGCCAACTCGCAGGCCCGCGAACTCATCCTCAAAATCGGCCTCTCCGTCGGCGCGGGCGTCTACGAGGAAATCGCCTTCCGCCTGCTCCTGCTGGGGCTGGGGTTCCTGTTCCTGCGGCGTGTAATCAACTGGCCCGCGGGCGCGGCCTACGTTACGGCGATCCTCTTCGCCGCGGTCGTCTTCTCGCTGTCCCACTTCGACATCCCGCGCTTTGACAACTTCGAGGCCGACGCCTTCTTCTTCCGCTTCGGCGCGGGCCTCGTCCTCGGCGCGATCT
>JAUWEX010000332.1 GCA_030607235.1 Planctomycetota bacterium
ACTCGTCGGCGGCGTCGATGTCGACGCCCGCGTCGCGGTAGGTCATGCCGGGGGTCTTGTCGTTTTTTTTGTCTGCCATATCCTGGTCCGTGTGGTTGCCCGCCCGCTCTCGCCCGCACCGGGCGGGATTTCGCGGGGCGGTAATCGGTTCACGTCATATCCATTTCATCGCGGCGGCGTTGAGGGCCTCGACCCACGCGCGCGGCACCCAGACGAAAAGCATGATGAAAAACACGCTCGCGATATCGTAGGGTATGCTGCCGCGTTTGAAGTCGAGAAAAAATATCCGCCAGCCGCGACCGAGATTTTCGCGCAGCGCGCGCTCCATGTCGCCGGTTTTTTCGAGGACGCCGATTTGTTTGCGCGCCAGCATCAGGCGGTGGATTACCGTGAAGTGCGGGAAAATCGCCAGCACCCACAGCGCCAGCCCGCCCTGCCACAGGCACGTGCCGATAATGAGCATGATGAGGCGCTCGACGCGGCCCCAGTAGCCGCACTTGAGGTGGGGCAGGAACGTCTCGGCGCGGGCGCGGGTGTAACTGACGCCGAAGGATGCGGCCAGGGCCGAGAGGATGACGAGCGCGGGCGCGCCGAACCGCACCGCGCCTTCGGGACAGCGCACGGTGTAAACAAGCAGCCCGGCGTAGATAATGGCGTCGGCGTAGCGGTCCATGCAGGAGTCGAGCACGGCGCCGAATTTGCTGACTTTGCCGGTCATGCGCGCGACAGTGCCGTCGATGGAGTCGAACAGTACCACGACAACGAGCGTAACGCCGCCGGCGGTGAATTTGCCGAAAGCGAAAAAGATCGCCGGCAGGAGATTGGCCAGCGTGCCGAAAACGGTCAGCGCGTTGGGGCCGATGCGTAGCGCGACGCAGATGCGCGCCACAAGGTCGGCGTACGCGCGTATGATTTTTTCCGCTAGTTTGACGATCATGGGCGATATTGTATCGGCGGCGGGCCGCACCCGCAAGCAATATCGTGATCCTAACCACAGAGAACACAGAGGGCACGGAGGCGGGCAGTGCCCGCTCCCAAACGTGGAGGAAACGCACACTCCAAGACCCGCTCCTTGTTTTTCACCTTACGGCGAAAAAACGCAGTCGCTTCACTTTTTGTATCGCTGAAAGGGACACATCCCTTCGGTGCGCAGTCCTGCGGCCTGCTTCCGAAGGAGGATGTGTCCCTTTCAAGGCGCAACAACACAGCAAGATTACAAGTTTCGCCAGCGGGTGGAAGCGAAGCGCTTCTGTCGCCGAATGGCGACAGACAGCGAGCGGGTATCGGAGAATGTGGTTACTCCCCTATTTGCTGCGGGCCTTGCCCACCTGCAGAAAAGAAATCACATCGTGAATCCGCGCACAAGATTTGTCAGTGGGTGGAAGCGACGCGCCCTTTTCGCCGAAGGGCGAAAAGCAGCGAAGCGCCTATTGGAATGAGTGGCTACTCCCCTATTGCCCCCAGGCGTTGCCTGGGCGCCAGCCCTGGACGATGGGCGTGCGGCGGCCGCTGCCGAAGGCCTTGCTGGTAACCTTGAGGCAGGGCGCGGCTTGTTTGCGCTTGTATTCGTTGAGGTCCACCGCGCGCAGGACCCGCGCGACCGTCCGCGCGTCGTGTCCCATCGCCACGATCTCGTCGCACTCGCGGTGTTCGATGATGTAGGCGTCGAGGATCGCGTCGAGGACTTCGTAAGGCGGCAGCGAATCCTGGTCGGTCTGGTCGGGGCGCAGTTCCGCCGTCGGCGCGCGGTCGATGGTGCGCTGCGGCACGATTGCGCCGTCGCGGTTGAGGTGGCGCGCCAGTTTGTAGACCATCGTCTTGGGCACGTCGCCGATGACGGCCAGCCCGCCGGACATGTCGCCGTAGAGCGTGCAGTAGCCCATCGCCAGTTCGGACTTGTTGCCGGTGGCGAGGACGATGTGGCCGAATTTGTTCGAGACGGCCATGAGGATATTGCTGCGTATGCGGGCCTGGAGGTTTTCCTCGGTAACGTCGCTGTCGCGGCCCTCGAAGTGCGGCGCGAGCGCGGCGAGGAAGGCGGCGAACATCGGCTCGATCAAGACGTTTTTGAGTTCGATGCCCAGCGCGTCGGCGAGGGCCTGAGCGCCGGCGAGACTTTCGTAGGAACTGAAGCGCGAGGGCATGGCAATGCCGAGGACGTTGTCGGGGCCGAGCGCGCGGACGGCGATCGCGGCGGTTACGGCGGAGTCG
>JAUWEX010000353.1 GCA_030607235.1 Planctomycetota bacterium
ATGCACATTGCCACGATCGTCGAGCCGACGCAGTTCGTGCTGGAAATGGAAGCCAAGCGCGGCAGAGGTTACATAACCGCCGCCGAGAACTCCAAGGAAGGCCAGGAACTGGGAACTATTCCGGTCGACAGCATTTTCTCGCCGGTTCTCATGGTAAAGTATTCCATAGAAGACACCCGCGTCGGCCAGATAGTGAACTACGACCGGCTCGTGTTCGAAATCTGGACGGACGGAACGATCGATCCGGAGATGGCCCTGGTCGAAGCGGCCAAGATTCTCCGCAAGCATCTCAATCCGTTCGTGCATTACTTCGACATCGGTCCCGAACTTCAGCAAGCCTCCAAGCGAGAGGACGAAGAAGAAAAGCAGGCTAAGTTTATCGAAGACCTGCGCGCCAAACTCGCGCGCCCGATCTCGGAACTCGACCTTTCGGTCAGGGCGTCGAACTGCCTGATGGTCGAGGGCATCGAGACGCTGGGCGATCTGGTGAAGATGACCGAATCGATGATGCTCGAAGTCAAGAATCTGGGCAAAACATCGCTGAAAGAGATCAAAAAGAAACTCACCAATGCCGCCTTGAGTCTGGGCATGGATCTCGACGAAATTGAATTACAACAACAACAACAAGAGGTAACATCCTAATGCGTCATTGCAAGACTGCAAAGCGGCTTGGTCGCACCAAAGAGCATCGCATCGCTTTGCGCCGAAACCTTATCGGTTCCATTCTGATCAAAGGCGATATGCGCATAAAAACGACGCTGGCAAAGGCGAAATATATTAAACCGCATCTTGAGAAGATAGTCTCGCTCGGTCGCGAAAAAAACCTGCATAACTACCGCAGAGCGTTGTCTCTGTTGCAGAATGAGGCCGCGGTCGCGCGCCTGTTCAACGAGATAGGGCCGTCATTCGCCGGGAGCGGCCGTCCCGGCGGCTATACCCGCATCCTCAAACTCGCCACCAGGCGTCTGGGGGACGGAGGCAAACAGGCATTCATCGAGATTATCAATGAAGGCGGCGGAAAGGCTGCGCCCAAGAAAAAACGCAAACTCTCTCTGAAGCGAAAGCCGAAAAAATAATTTCGACGGAGAATACCCATGGATGACCATGGCGATTGCTTATTTTGCAAGATCATTAGCGGGCAAGTGCCCGCTAATGTCGTTTGTGAGGACGAGCGTTGCATGGCGATACTGGACGCCTTTCCGGTGGCCCGGGGCCACACGCTTGTGTTGCTCAAACAACATCGCCGCAACATGCTCGACGCCGGCGGCGAAGACCTGGAGGCGATGATGCGCCTCGCGGGGCGTCTGGCCCCGGCGATCATGCAGGCTACCGGGGCGCCGGGCCTTAACATGTTCTGCAACAACGAGCCGTGCGCCGGGCAGGTAGTGCCGCACTTACACTTTCACCTCATCCCCCGCCGAGAAGGGGACGGTCTGAAGCACAACTGGACACAAAATCCTTACGAACCGGGCCTCGCCGAGACGGTTTGCCGAAACATTCGCGCCGAACTTGAAGGCGTCAAATAGATTCGCCCGTCAATCGTATACAATACCGTCAGACCAAATTCCCCAATTGATTGGAGAGCCATGCATATCAGGATAATCGCGGTATTTTTTTTGATGTCGTTTTGTGCGATCGTCGTTTGCGCCCCGGCGGCCGCCCCGGGCGAAGCGGAAAACGCCGCTGATGCCCGCAAACACCTTGAGACGGGGCGGGATTTGTTTTACCGCGGCGTACACGCCGAATACCGCGAAATGGTCGCGCAGGCGCAGAAAGAATTTTTGGCTGCGCTCAAAATATATCCCAAATACGTCGACGCCCATCGCGGTCTTCAGAATTGCCGGAAATATCTCGGCGAGAACGACCGGAACGTAAAAGACTACAAGGCGCTGCTTGACGCCGCGCCCAACAATCCCGAATACACGTATCTCTATACACGCCTGCTGGACAGTCTCCAGCAAAGATACGATATGCTGGCGGCCGCACTGCCCGCCAACAAGGATTCCTACTGGCTGCACTACGGCCTCGCCATCGCAAAATACAAGGCAGGCAACA
>JAUWEX010000095.1 GCA_030607235.1 Planctomycetota bacterium
GCCGTCGCCGACGAGCCACGTCTGCTGGACGGAACACTTGCCGTAGGTCTTCTCGCCGACTATCAGCGCACGCTTGTAGTCTTGCAGCGCGCCCGCGACAATCTCCGAGGCGCTGGCGCTGTCGCCGTTTACCAGCACGACCACCGGCACGGATTCGCCGCCGAGCAGAGTGCCGTCTTTTTTGGCGTTGAATTCGCTGCGGGACGCGGGCGTGCGGCCCCGGGTAGAGACAATCAGCCCCTCTTCGATAAACATATCCACGATCTCGGTCGCCTGCGAGAGCAACCCGCCGGGATTGCCGCGCAAATCAAGCACGAAGCCGCGCATTCCGTCTTTTTGCATTTCCTCGATGGCCTCGCGCAGATCGGTCGCGGCGTTTTCGCTGAACTCCTGTAGCCGTGCGTAGCCTATTTTGTTCGCCTCGTCGACGAAGCCCCGTGTGATGTAGTCGGTCTTGATTTTCGCGCGCACGATCTCGACGTCGCGGCTCGCCTCCGCATCTTTGCTCCGCACGGTGAGGATTACCTTCGTGCCGATTTCGCCCTGAATCATCAATTGTATATCCGGCCAAGACATGTCGGCGATATCCTCGCCGTCGACTTTTTCGATCACGTCGAACGGCTTGATTCCGGCCTTCTCGGCGGGAGAATCGGGAATCGGCCGCAAGACGATCACCTGCCCGTCGCGGAAGGAAATGCTCACACCAACGCCGACCAACTCTCCGGCGAGCGCGTTACGCCACATTAGGGCTTCGTCGGCGGTCATGTAACTGGCGTGTCGATCGCCGGTCGCCTCGACCATGCCCTTCAGCGCGCCGTCGTGAAGTTTTTCTCGCGGGACCTCGTCTACGAAATTCTCGCGGATGAGGTACCAGACCCGGGCGTAATCCTCCGCATCGCCGTATACCCCCTCGTCGACACCGCGGCTGAATGCCATCGAAAACGACAACGCCACGGTTATCACCGCAACGCCGACCCAGAATGCTATGTCCTTTTTGGTGTACATCCTGCGCTCCTGTAAAGTTTCGCCCCCGGATGTCGCCGGGGTATGTTATATTAAAGAGGGTCGATTATACGCCACGAGTCGCGCGCGCGCAACGTTTCGAAGGAGTGGTTTTCGTCCGGCGCGCAAAATTTTCCTTGCCCGCGGCCGCCGCGCGCAATAGTATCGTGTTCGTATTACTTTTTGTGGGGCAAATGATGGGGATTCTTTATGCAATCGTAGCCGTCCTTGCGGCCGCCGTGATTTTGCTGGTGATTTTGCTTCTGCGCAAGCCCGCCGGCAACCACGAGCAGATGCGGCTGATGCAGCAGCAACTCGACTCGATGCGTAGCCAACTGGGCCAGTCGCTGACCGGCCTGACGAGCAACGTAACCGCACAGATGTCGAACACCACCGACAGCATCGCGCTGCGCTTCCGCGAAATCACCGAACAGATGGGCAAACTCAGCGACACGCTCAACCACCAGATATCCTCGCTCAACGCCAACGTCTCCGGGCGCATAGACAAGCAGACCGGATTGTTCGGCGACGTGAAAGAAAAGGTCGGCGCGCTGGAGGAGTCCAAAAAAATGCTCGAACACCTGCGCTCCGAGATCGCGAGCCTGAACAACATCTTCACCGCGCCGAAACTGCGCGGCGAGTTCGGCGAGCAACTGCTGGAGGGCCTGCTCAAGGACAGGCTCCCCGCCGACAAGTTCGCGATGCAGTACGCGCTCGGCGGCGAAAGGGTCGACGCGGTGATCCTGCTCGACGACGCGATCATCCCGATCGACGCGAAGTTCCCGCTGGACAATTTCCGGCGGCTGGCGGCCTGCGACGACCCGCAAAGCGCCGAGGCGAAAAAAGCGCGCACGGAATTCGCCCGCAACGTGAGAAAACACATCGACGACATCGCGGCCAAATACATCCGCCCCGACAAAAAGACACTGGATTTCGCGCTGATGTACATCCCCGCCGAAAACGTCTACCACAGCCTCCTGCTCGAAGACGACTTCGTCATCAACGGCCAGTCGCTCATTCAGTACAGTGCCTCGAAAAAAGTCATGCCCGTCAGCCCCAACAGCATCTACGCATATCTGCAAACGATCGTAACCGGCCTGAGGCGGCTGCAAATCGAAGAACATGCACAGGAGGTGCTGCTCAATCAGCAAAAATGGGCGCGCGAACTGGGACTGTTCAGCAAGGAATTTATCGTACTCGGCACGCACCTGCGCAACGCGCAGAATAAGTACATGGAATCGGTGCGTTATCTCGACAGGCTGGTCTCGCAGTTCGAAATGATCGGCGCTCACGATTTGGAAATCGACGGCACAGAGCGCGCGCCGCTGCCCGCCGCCGAAGAGGAAGAACAGATCTAGGGCGTCCGGCCCGCCGAGCGAATCAGGCACAGCAACAGGATGGTACGCGGCTCGGTGTCCAGCGTTTCTTCCGCGGCGCCGTCGGCTTTGGCGCTTTCGCGGTCTTCCGCCGGTTCGGGAACAAAGCCCGCCTCCAGCGGCCCCAGCACCAGGTCAAGCCCGCCGACACGGGCGAGTTTATCGAGGAGCCGGGCGATTTGCTCGTCGGTCAGCTCCACCTCCATCGTCGACCCCGCCGAGACACCCCCGGCTTTCTCCGCAAGCAAAGGCTTGAGGCTCTCAAAGATTTCGGCGATTTGCTCCTCGTTTAGATCGCCAGCAGCGGATTGCACAACGAGCGTCTGGCGAAAGATCGGCCTGACCGAGATTTCGGGCGCAGGTTCTTCGGGCGCGACCCCCTTGACATCGGCGGCGTCTGACTGTTCGTTTTCCGGGGCGGCCTTTTCAATTGTATCGGAGGCGCTTGCCTTGCCCAGCGTCATACAAGGCGGCTCCTGTGTTTTTTGCTCCATGTTCTTTATCGCGTCCCGTACCTCCACGAGTTCGCGCTCCAGCGCCTCGCGTTGCGCGATTTCGGAATCGTCCTTTTCGGACTGCATATCCTTGTCCTCGCCGTTTCCTTCTATTGAAGGCGCGGATTTTGCCTGGCCCTTAACCAGCACGTCAAGCGCATCCGTCAATTCCTTCTCGCGTTGTTTCAGCATCTCGAGATCTACGACCGCGCCAGCCCCGGCCATGCTTTTGTCATGCGCAAAACGGCTCATTGATTTTGGTGGCGGCGCGTTCGTTTCGGCGAGTTGCCTGTTTTGCGCGACAATTTTTCGCTGCGAAATTTCGGTCGCTTCCCGCAGATTGTCGACCTGCTCTTCGGTCTGGACCCGCCTCGTTGCGGCGACGTAAAGGCGCTTGAGGCGTGCAGACTTCTCGGCAGCCTGCAGTGCGGTCTGGGGGACGGATTTTTCTTTCCCGGCCTCATCGCGCAATACCGGAATTCCAGCAAGGTTGGAGGAGAGATTGACCCTGTCGTTGTATAACTCCAGCAGATCTTCGACTCTGGCGTTTTCGGCGTTGTTGTAGATGATCTCCATCTGTTCTTCCGAATACCCCTCGGCGGGTTTGTCGAGTTCGATCGCCAAAAACGCGACCACTCGCTCCGGCGGCACAAGACCCGCATCATCGCTTACGGCTACTTCCGGCGCGGGGGTTCCGGCGCGGTCTTGCGTGGCGACTCCGTTGTCTTTTGGGAGAGGCGGCATTCCGAGATTTAGCGCGAAATAGGCCACCATGATGATCGCCCCGACCAGAACGGCCGCCACGGCAACCCGCAAAACCGCCGGGCGTCGGGCGTAGATGGATTTCGTCCGTTCGCCGCCGCCGAAATGTTCGCTTGCGGCCTCGTCAAGCGCCCGCGACAGTCCCAACGGCGCTTTCTCCACGGGCATCTCGTCCAGCATCACCAGCATCCGGCGATACCGCGCGAGTTCCTCGCGGCACCCGGCGCACTCGTCGAGATGGGCCTCGTAGTCGAGCCGCTCGCGCTCGTCCATCAAATCGGACAGGTAGCGCGAAGCGTCCTGTTTGTCTCTTTTGCACTGCATAGCGTTCTCCACTCATTGCCGTCTCCGGCAACACTGTCCATTTCGTTCCCTCATTATATTAGACGCGATGGGGCCGTTTTAGTTCCCGGATTTTTCAAAAAATCAGACGAATTTATCGAGTTTTATGCGCAGTTCTTTTCGCGCCCGATGCAGGCGCGATTTGACCGTACCCTCGGGAACCCCCAGAGTGCGGGCGATTTCGCCGTATTCCATTTTTTCCATATCGCGCAGCACCACGACCTCACGACACTGTTCGTCGAGCGATAGGATCGCGTTTTCGATCGCCGCGCCCATCTCCGCGCGGTGCGCCCGCCGCACCGGCCCGGCCGCGCCGTCGGGCGGATCGTACGCTGCGCGCTTGCCGTCCGGGGACGAATCCGCGCCAATTCTGACGCCGGAAGCCCGCTCGACCTTGCGACGGCGCAGTTTGCTGGTGCAGAGGTTGAGCGCCACCGACCACAGCCAGGTCGAAAAACGCGACCGCCCATCGAACTTCGGCAGGTTGTTCAGCGCCTTAAGAAAGGCCTCCTGCGCCAGGTCCGCCGCGTCGTCGCGGCTGCCGGTCATCCGAAACATGGCGTTGAAAATGCGGTCCTGGTACTTCACGACGAGGTGCGCGAAGGCGTCCCGGTCGCCGCGCCGGGCGGCGGATACCAGTTCCGCATCGTTATCGGAATTTGTATATTTCTTTTTCATGCCGCGGCGGTCGCGGACGGCCGCCAACATCTTCCATATTATTAAATTATTCGATTACGTGCAGGCGTAGCGTGTTGGTCGCGCCGGTCCCCAGCGGAATTCCGACGGCAAACACGATCATGTCGCCCTGTCGGACGAGATCGCGCTCCAGCGCAAGTTCCTGGCCGCGCCGAAACATCTCCTCGCTCTGGTCGAAGATTTCTATCTGCACCGGCTCGACGCCGCGATACAGCCCCATACGGCACAGCACGCGGAGATTGTTGGACGCGCCCACGATCCGCACCGGCAGGCGGCGCTTGGAGAGCAGCCGCACGGTGCGGCCCGATGCGGTGAAGCCTATCACGAGTTTGAGATCCATGCGCTGAACGAGTTGCGCAATGGAGGCGGCGATAACGTTGCCGAATTCTTCGTGTTTGCAGGAGTGCAGCCTGCGATCCAGCGCGACGTGATCGCCCATGGCCTCTTCGGCACGTTTGGCCACGTTGGACATAGTCGTAAAGGCGCGCAGCGGGTATTTGCCAATGGAAGTCTCGCCGGAGAGCATTACCGCATCCGTGCCGTCTTCGATGGCGTTGGCTACGTCCGAGACTTCGGCGCGAGTGGGCGTGGGATTCTTGATCATCGACTCCAGCATCTGTGTGGCGACGATGACGGGCCGATTCATTCGGGCACAGAGGCCGATGATTTTCTTCTGGATATGCGGTACCTCTTCAACGCGCATCTCCACGCCGAGATCGCCGCGCGCGATCATGATTGCGTCGGATTCTTTGACGATTTCCTCGATGTGCTCTATCGCTTCGGGCTTTTCGATCTTTGCGATGACCGCGGCGTCGCTGTTGCGTGAGCGGATGATTTCCTTGAGTTCGCGCACGTCGCCGGGATGCCTGACGAACGAAAGCGCCACGTAGTCGAACGGGCGCTGCGCGATCCAATTTACGTCGGAGCGGTCCTTCTCGGTCAACGCCGACAGCGTCAGCGCCGTATGCGGCAGGTTCACGCC
>JAUWEX010000303.1 GCA_030607235.1 Planctomycetota bacterium
ATCCACTCTATATTATAAGAATGCGATGGGCCTCCGCTGGCAAATCATTTTTCTCGCGCCGCCTTTGTCGATACGGAATGTCGCCCGTCGTTTTCCTGCGGGGTTTCGTCGATTTGGGTTGCATTAACCTGCGGGAATAATATAATCCGGCCACGGGAGGTACAAAACAATGGAGCGACTTGTAGTACAGACGACCGATCTCACCAAAATCTACACCGACTCTTTCGGGCGGCCAAAAGTCAAGGCGCTCGACGGGCTGAACCTGAAAATCGCGCCCGGCGAGGTCTTCGGCCTCCTCGGCCCGAACGGCTCGGGCAAGACCACGACGATCAAACTTCTCATGGGTTTTCTGCGCCCCACTCGCGGATACTCCGTCATTCTTGGGCGACCTTCTTCGGATATCGAAAAGAATCACCGAATCGGTTTCATGCCCGAGGAATCGTATTTCTACCGCTTCCTCAACGCTTCGGAGTTGCTCGACTTTTACGCGCGTCTGTTCGGGATGCCGCGCCGACAGCGCAAAGCGCGCGTTGCGGAGTTGATAGACCAGGTCGGACTGTCCCACGCGGCCAAGCGCCGCCTCAAGGAGTATTCCAAAGGCATGCTGCGCAGGATCGGACTGGCGCAGGCCCTGATAAACGACCCGGAGTTCGTGGTGATGGACGAGCCTACAAGCGGTCTGGACCCGATGGGCCGCGTCGACGTGAAAAACCTGATACTGGACCTGAAGCGGCGCGGCAAGACCGTTCTGCTTTGTTCGCATCTCTTGGGCGAGGTCGAATCCGTTTGCAGTCGCGTCGCGATTCTGTATCGCGGCAAACTTCAGGTCGAAGGCACGGTGCAGGAGTTGCTGCAAAGTCGAGAGAACATGCGGGTTCGCGTCAGCGGCGGCGACGAGGGGAAAATACGGGCCGCCATAGAGGACGCTGGTTGCCGGGTACTTTCCGTTGCACCCGAAACCGAGAGTTTGGAAGACTTTTTCATGGAAATCATCGAGGGCGAAGACGATGGCCGGAATCCGCGCAATAGCCGGACTGACGCTGAAGGCGGCGCTGCGAAATAACGTCGCGCTTTTCGCCGTCGTTGCCTACGCGATAATCCTCGCGGGGGTCGTGCTGCTTGCGCCGCGGTCGGAACATACCGACCCGCAGGACGATGTGCCGGGCGTTTTCAACGCCGAGCGTTCGGAGACCTCCGGCGAGGCCGTGCGGATACGTTTTGTGCAGTCCACTTCGCTGGGGGCCGGATTTTTTCTTGCCGTGATAATCGTGGCGGTTGTGGGCGGCGTCTGGCTGCCGCGCCAGATAAAAGAAAAGCAGATTATCACCGTCCTCTCCAAGCCCGCGGGCGCGTGGCGGGTGGTCCTGGGTACGTGGCTGGGTTATGTGATACTGACCGCGATCCTGTTTGCCGTTTTCGCCGCTCTTGGGATAGGCTTGTGCCGCGGGATGGCCGCGCTTTCGTCCGACCCGGACTCCGCGCGTCGGCAACTCCAGGCCCTGCATACCCTGAACGCGAAAAATTTCGGCAAGGTCGCGCTCCCCGCAGGCGCCGATTCGATTTCTCCCGATGCGATCGATTGGAAAGGCATGGGCGAATCTCTCGACAAGTCGCGCAACGTCTTTTTGGATTCAACGGAGAGCGCCGCGGTCTGGGTTCTCAAGAATACCGGCGGCGAAGTGCGCGGTCGCGTGGTTTTCGAGATACAGAAACGATCCAACTGGGGAATAGAGTTTACGAATTTGGAAGTGCGGCTGTGGGACCCGGTGTCCGGTGCGCTGGGCGAGCCGGTTGAGATTTCGCAGGTTCACGGCGGGCGGCGTATCGAATTGCCCCCGCTTGCAATCCCCGAGGAAATGCGCGGCGTGGAAATCGGGCTTGTGGTTCGGCCGCTGGAGTCAGGCTTCGACGTGGTTTGCTACGACAGGGGAATTTTACAGCAGACCGGTTCGTCTTCTTTTGAACTGAATTACCTTTTGGCCTTCGCCCTCTCGTTACCGGCGGTTCTGATATTTATCGCCATTACCGTTGCGGCTTCGACCTTTCTTTCGCCCAACGTCAGTATGTTTTTCGCCTCCTCGATCGGAGTGATGGGCGCGGTGCTCAGTTTTATCAAGGATTTCATGGGATACTCGAAAAACGGTCTCGGCGCGGCGGAGATATTTGGAGCGGGGGCTTCGGATAAATTGTGGCTGAATCCTCCGGCAGGCGATTTCGCGGCGTGGGCCGGCGCGATCGGGCGTATGCTGCTGAAATCGCTCGGCGAAGGCGTGGATATTTTCTTTCGATACGTTTTGCCGGACTGGAGCAAATTCGACGCATCGGACTTCGTTCTCTCGCGCCTCTTTGTCGAAATGTCTTACTACTGGACGGGCCTGATTTACGCGGGAGTTTACTGTGCGGTGTGCCTGGCGGTCGGCGCAATGATTCTGCGTCGACGGG
>JAUWEX010000021.1 GCA_030607235.1 Planctomycetota bacterium
GTTGTCCCTCCCGACCAATAATCGTCCAAACCGCCGTCCGACTTGAGGCTTTTCAACACAGCAGATGGGTCCCTTTCGGAGAGGTGCGAAAAAAAGCCCTCCGTTTGGAGGGCTTTTTGTTTTCGGTGAGTAATCAGTCGCCGGGTGCGGGTGCGGATTCGGGCGCGGGTTCGGCTTTGTCGGCGCGGGACGGCCGGGCCAGGACTTCTTCGCGGTGCTCTTCCCACCACGCCTTCCACTTCTTGACGGCCTCGGCGCGCCGGGCCTTGGAGCGTTCGTCGTCGCCGACGTAGTCGTAGCCGAAATCCTCGGTGCAGCCGGTCAGGTATTTAACGACCTTGAAGGCGATGTGCCGCGCCGCGAAGTGGTCGTCTTCCATCATCTCGAGCAGCGTGTCGACGGCCTCGCGGTGATCTTTTTTCTTCATGGCCAACGCCGCGGTTCGGCGCAGGTAGTCGTTTTGTTGCGGATCCGCAACGACCTGCTTCATCAGTTCGAGGGCCTTGGGATTGTCCATCCGGCCCAGCCCCACCATCGCCAGACACTTGATGCGGCGATCCTCGTCGTCGAGCGCCTTAAAGAGGATGGCCGCCGATTTTTCGTCGGCAATGGTCGCGATGGCGTCGATGGCGCTGCGGCGGATGTCGAGGTCGGCGTCATTGGCGAGTTTGTGCAGCGCGGGCAGCGACTCGGGGTCGGCGAATTTCTTCACGATAATCAGCAACGC
Organism: Planctomycetota bacterium; assembly: GCA_030607235.1. Taxonomy (GTDB): domain Bacteria; phylum Planctomycetota; class B129-G9; order B129-G9; family B129-G9; genus JAUWEX01. The sequence goes on from JAUWEX010000021.1 coordinate 728, forward strand.
GGTGTACTGGTTCTTGCGCAAGCGAAGTTCGTTTTTCTGTGTCTCGCCCAGTATCTTGGCGATCTCGGTACAGCGCATTGCGATTTCGCGGTCGGGGTTGGACATGCCCTCGGTAACCTTCTTGATAGCGGCCTGGCCCATCTTCGCCAGTTTCCTGTGGGCTTCGATGCGCTTGACCCATTCGGGGTCGCCCAACTGCTTGATGAGCGCGGCGATCTCGCGCTGGATCGCGTCGTCCCTGTCCAGCAGTATGTCGTTGATGGTGTCGAGCGTGGCTTCGCCTTTTGCGATTAACGCTTCGATGGTGTTCTGCCGGACCTGACCTTCGGCGGTGCGCAGGGCCTTGCATAGGTCCCTGACATCTATTGCGGTGTCGGCGTCCTGAGAATGCACCGCCAGGGGCAGGGCAAAGAAAATCAGGGTCGTCGCGAAAATCATTTTTTTCATCAATTGCCTCCCGGTACCTGTTTTACAGGCGGCTGTTTTTGTCCCTCGCCCGGAATCGGCCCGGGCTTTTGGGGGGCGCCGTGAAACGGATTTATTTTATTTTCCTTTTCTTTTTCCTGCCGGTCCGATGTGTACCTCTCCACCGGATTGCTCGAGAAGAAGCAAATTATTCCGGCGCATACCTTCGCCGGTATTTTTACGTCGGCGGTTACGGTACCGCCCGCGGCAATTATACTCGCGTCGCGCAAAATATCATTAAAAATAACGCTGTCCTTGTCCTTGACGCCGAATTTTCCTTCGCCGACCAGTTTGGCGATCGTCTTGCAGGCGGCGGCGAGGGCCTGGGCCTGTGTGTCGCTGCCGCATTCAAATTTCACCCTCGCGCGCAAGCCGTCGTCCTCGCACAGGCGCACGCGTACGCTCTTGATCGCGAACGGCACGGCCAGGTGTCCCTCGACGCGGTGCAGTGTGGCGCGGAATATGCCGCCCTCCGCGGAGAAACGTACTTCGGGGTCGGGCCTGTTTTCGGCGCTGAGCCTGTCGAGCGCCTCGAGCAGCGCCTTCGAGCCGTTGTTTTTCCGGTATGCGCCGAGGCGCCCGGGAGCAACGCCCGAGACCGAAGCGGAACCGTCTATAATCTTTTTGACGACTTCCGGCAGGCCCTTGCCCGTGCCGATTAGAAAGGTCGAGTCGTCCAGGACGCAGAGCGACATTCCGGGCACGATGTAAACGTCGTGCTGTTTGTGCGTCAACCGGCACATCCCGGGATATTTGTCGAGCGAAGAGCGCAGCGCCTTCGCGTCGAATTCGCCCTTGAGCGTCATCAGCAGGCAGCCTTCGTGCAGCATCTTGCGCAGGCGGGCGATGTCGATGTTGCCCGCGGTCAGTCCGGCGAGAAAGTCCAGATCCACGGCGGTCTTGCCGGAGGCGGAGAAATAGATGCGGTTGATCTCGACCCCGCCGTCGAGCGCGAGGAACTGGATGACTTTGGCCTGGAGCGTGTAGTTGTGGTTGCCGAACAGCGCTTCGATCCACTGCGCGCGCAGGTCGGCGGCGCGGAATTCCTCGATGTCGAGGCAGGCGGTTAAAAACGTGTCGGGCGCGTTGAGACAATCGGTCTCGGCCCGTTCGGCGGCCTTGCAGGCTACGCGCCACGAGTCGACGAGCGCCGCCATCGCATCGTTCCATTTCGTGTCCGGGGTGTCGGCGAAATTCTTGCCGGATTGCAGCCACGCGGCGAGGGATTTCGCGGCGATTTTTTCGCCGGAAATTTTTTCGACGAAGCGGCCGATCGCCTCGGCGGCCTTTTCGTCGCGTGCAAGGAGTTTCGCCAGCGCCGCTGCAACTTCTTCGCGGCCTGCGCGGCGGTTGAGCGCCTCGACGAGCGCCGGCGCCGCAGGCCCCTGCACGCGGCCGACTTCGCCGAGCAGTGCGCTGCGTATCGCGCCGGAGTCCTTGCCGCTAAGGGCCTCGTCGCCCAGCCACCGGTAAATCGCGGCCATGCGCCTCGGCCGCAGCGTGGAGAATCCGGGCGAGACTTTTTTCATGTATGCCAGTACCGTCGGCGCTGCGGCGGCCCTGCGGGTGCGCATGAGTTCTTCGAGCGCCAGTTTCTCGACGGCGTAATTTTTGCCGGAAAGGTGGGCGTTGAGCACGGCGTTGTATTCGGGGGACTGCGGGTCGAGCAGTCGTAGCGCGAGCATCGTCATGAAAATCCGCTCGCGGGCGACGGAGGGCTTGCCGATGTTGTTTATCACACGCTCCAGCACGAACCGCGTGTGCGGATCGTCGGCGTCCTCGCGGGCCTTTTCCAGCAGCGGCAGCGCGTCCGGCCCCATCGCGGTCAGTACCCGTTCGGCCCGCAGGCGCGTTTCGTATTTGTCGTCGGCCAGTCGCGCGACGAGTTGCTGCACGGCCGCGTCGTCGCACTTCAGGATCATGACCAGTTCTTCGTTGGTCGCACCGGGCACGTAGGCATCCATGTACTTGCGGCATTCCTGTCCGGGCATCTCGAAGGCCGCCGCGCCGGAAACCAGCAGCACCATCCATACCAGCGCGTCTTTTGTCGATGTTACGATCAGTTCTGTCATTGGCAGTCAACCCTTTGGGATTGTCAGTGCGATGCGGCCTAATTATCGCCCTGGTCCGCCTTCGGCTCGTCGGCGGGTTTTTCGGGCGCGTTCTTTTGCTCGGCGATCATCTTTTCGATTTTGGCGATGAGTTCGCGCGCGGCGGTCGGATTTTTCGGGTCGGCATCCAGCGCGTCGCCGGCGAATTTCGCGGCCTTTTCGAGTTTGCCGGCCTTGATGTAACACTCGGCGGCCTTGAGCAGATTCGGCGTGCGCTTGGCGGCCCTCGCCGAGAGCACTTCGTATTCGATCGCGGCCTCTTCGAACCACCCGACCGCGAGGAATGCCTCGGCCGCGGGCGCGTGGGTGTCGGGGAGGAAGGGGTCGATCCAGTGTATCTCGCGGTACATCTGGGCGACGCGCTCGGGTTTGCCTTCTTTTTTGTAGATCTCGATCATCTTGTTTTTGCGGAAGTGGATGTCGGTGTCGTTTAGTTTGAGGTATTCCTCCTGCATCTTGCGCGCCGCGGCGGCGTCGCCGCTCTGTTCGTAAATGACGGAGAGTCGGAGCACGAAGTCGGCGTTGGAGGGGAAGACTTCATAGGCCTTCTCCATGTATTTGATGTATATCTTGCTCGGCGACATCGGCGGCTGGGGCTTGTAAATCAGGGCCAGCGAGGCGTAAATGAGATACTTGCTCTTGGAGCCGAGTTTGTCGGCCTTCGTGAGCAGCATGGCTGCGCGCTTGACATCTTTGTTCCCCATCGCAATCAGCCCCTTGACGAGGTAGACGTCGGCGTTGTTTTCGTCGAGTTTGCCTGCCTGGTCGACATATTTTTTGGCGTCTTCGATCTTGCGGTTCTGCAGGCAGGCCAGCGCGAGATCGGCGCGGAGTTGCGCATTGTAGTAGTTCTCTTTCCTCTCGATTTCGTCTTTGAATTCGGCGATGTTTTCCAGGGTGTAGACCGGGCCGACCTGGAATTTTTCGTACTTTTTGGTTACCCACTCCACAAAGGCCTTGTCGAACTCTCCGGGGGTCATGTCGAAACAGGCCCTGACCATTTCCGCGGTGGTGCGGCGCTTGGCGTATTCCTTGTTGATCTCGACGATCTTGTCGTAGCCCCAGGTCTCGTGGATCCAGTCGCCCATGAGGCGCGCCTGGTAGTAGCCGTCCATCACGTCCCGCGATACGAAGGCGCGATCGAGATCGACGCAGGATATGAGATTGCCCGCCCGCAGTTTGCGCACGAAGCGCACGTCGCCGTTGCGGCTCTCTTCGCGGCCCCACGCAACGGATTTCAGCCTCTGCTCCATCTCCGAGAGCGCCTCGGTGAACCACCGCGAGGTGCGGCTGTTGGACTGCTGCAGGGTGATGACGTGGACGAATTCGTGATAGGCGACCTGTGCCCAGGGTATCAGGTGTCTGCGTGCCTTGGGATGGTACATTGCCTTGGAGGATTTGAAGTTAATCGCGGTGCCGAAACACACGCCCATCGCCTGCCCCAGTCCGGGCACACCGATGGTGCGGACGGCGAACTGGTTGGGGTCGTTGAACACCAGCACGATGATCTTTCCGCTGGGGGTGTAGTTGTATTTTTTAGACAAGTGCGTCCAGGCCTTTTCGAGCAGGTACTCGACGTAGGGGCCGTAGACGAGGTTGTCGTTCCTGTGCATTTTGATTATGAAGTTTTCCGATTCGCGCGATACGAAATTTTTCTTGACCTGGTCGACGACCATGAGGATGTTCTTGACGATCGGGTCGAAGCCGCCGGTGTCCTTGCGGGAGGCGCGCAGGTATTTCTCGCCCTCTTCTTCCGCGCCGAGGAACATCAGGTTGCGGCCCAGCGTGGGGTAGGCCTTGGTGAAGTTGGGGTTGGCTTCGAGGGCCTTGCGGCAGTATTCGATGGCGAATTTGTAGCCGTATTTCTTGTCCATCACGCTGCCGATGGCGTAGTAGAATTCGGCGCAGTGGGGGTTGAATTTCTTGACTCTGGCTTCGAGGGCCTTGAATTTTTCTTCCTGCCCGCTGATGTAGTAGTAGAAACCGATCTGCGAGAGTGTCGCGATGCCGTTGGGGTTGATCTCGAGAGCCTTGTCGACGTAAATCTGCGCCTTGTCGTAGCGCTCCCAGAACGCGTAGAAGAAAATCGCGAAGGCCAGTACCTCCTGGTTTTTCGGGCCGTACTTGAGGGCGGTTTCGAGTTTCATCTCGGTGTTGCCCATGCGGTCTTGCTGGTAGAAAGACGAGTATATGCACTTGGCGTCAAGGAGATTGCCCAGCGGGCTGCGCCAGTTAAAACCCAGAAGTTGCTGGGTGATTTTGAAGGCCTTGGGGCTGTTGAACATGTCCAGGAACATCGACGCGCGCGCGTACCACGCTTCCTGGAAGCCGGGGTCGAGTTCGCACGCCGCCGCGAACATGCTGATCGCGGAAGAGTACTTCTTGTCATACAGCAGACCCTGCCCCATGCAGTACAGCGTCTCGGCGTTGTTGGCGTAAGTCCTTAAGTTGATGCCGGTAAGCCCGCGGTAGAGTTCGCCGGCTTTTTCGAGTTCGCCGGTTTCGTAATACAGTCGCGCCATGTCGTAGATCGCCTTGTGCAGGCCGGGGTTGGCCTTGTAGAGCGGCTCAAAGATTTTGCGCGCCTGCTCGATTTCGCCCTTCGCGTAGAGCGCCTCGCCGTGGACCAACTTCATCCGCGCGTCGTAGACGCCGTTCTTGCGGGCGAGTTCGACCATCTCGATCGCCTTGTCGTGCTCACTCGTCAGGTTGTAGATATGACACAGCGTGTACCAGCCCCGGGCGTTTTCGGGGTCGATGTTGAGTATCCCCTTGTACTCCTCTTTCTCCGCGTCGTTGTAGAGGTAGTCGATCGCGCGGGCGTACTTGCCCCTGTCCATGGATTTCTTGGCGACCGGATCGAAGGGGTGGTCGAGGTGGTCGGCTTGTTTCAATTCTTCCTGGGCGCTGACCGGCGTAAGGGCCGGAGCCTGTACCAGAAACATCGCCAAGAGAACCGTTATCCACAAATATCTGATTTTCAAACCCAGCATGAGATTTTCTCCGGTTATTCTGAAAGTCCGTTCCATAAATTCATACGTTCGCGGGCGCCCTTTGTTCAGCGCCACCGGCCGCATCGCTACGACGAGAGTTCCATCTCGATCATGGCTTCGAGTTCGGCCTTTACGTCTTCGAGTTCGCCGGCCTCCAACTGCGGGTTCGCGACTATGCGCTCGCAGTCTTCGCCCTTGACCCGAATCACCATGTATTCCACACCGTTGTCGCTGCCGGTCCGAACGAGGCTGACCGCTTTTTTGCGCATCAGCAGCAGCGCCAGAAAATACCGGACCTTGCGGTGAATCTCCTCGTCGCTGTCGGTAATCTTCTTGAAAAGTTCGGTAACCATCGCGATATCGATGGCGCGTTTTTTCGGCGCAGGCTCGTGGACGGTGCGCCAGAAAAATATCGGCTCGTCGCGCGGCTCGCGGCGTTCGTTTTCGATTTTCGGCCAGCACTCCCGGCAGTAGTCGCGCCTCTCAAGCCCCTCGGCCCCGTCGAGCAGGACCGAGAAGAAGGCCTCGCCGGAAGCGAGTTCGTTATCGCAGGCGGCACAGCGCCCGCTGCTTTTCCCGATTTTCCATTCCATAATATATTGCGTAAATTTGTATACGTACAGATTGGTTTTTTGTTTAACGGGCCTCGCTATTCGGCGCGGAAGAAACGGCACTGCGTGCCGTCGACGCCGACACGGACCTTTACGCGCCGCCCGCACTTCGGGCACCAGCCCACGTAAACGCGCTGACCCCGACGCCTGTAAATCCGCTGGTAAACGTTGCAGCAATCGAACAGGACGTGGATATACGGCCGCTTCGGCGCTTTATCTTCGGCGTCGGTGTCGTCTCGGTCGATATCGTAAACATCCACGGACCCCTCCCCGCTCACAGGGTCATTTAATTTTTGTTGGGGCGTCTAACCGTCGATCTAGTGACACATCCCTTTCCGCCTCGGGCGGACTGCGCTCGTCGAAGGAGGAAGTGTCCCTTTCAGGGCAAACCCACAACACGCCTGCCCAAATTGTCAGCAAGCGGAAGCGAAGCGCTTCTGTCGCCGAAGGGCGACGGACAGCGAGCGGGTGTTGGAATGTGTAGATTCTCCTCGCCCGCCTGCGGAGGCTCTCCGCCCGCCTGCGCGGAAATCACCAACCACACAGCACTCTTGCCCAAATTGTCAGCGAGTGGAAGCGAAGCGCTTCTGTCGCCGAAGGGCGACGGACAGCGAGTCCGCCTCAGGCGGATTGGAATGTGTAGATTCTCCTCGCCCGCCTGCGGAGGCTCTCCGCCCGCCTGCGCGGAAATCGTCAACCACACAGCACTCTTGCCCAAATTGTCAGCGAGTGGAAGCGAAGCGCCTCTGTCGCCGAAGGGCGACGGACAGCGAGCGGGTCTTGAAATCAACGCTTGCTGCCCACTTGGGTGCAGGCCCTGCCTGCCCGCTCACTTCTTCCTCGCAAAGGCCGCTATCGCCGCGTCGTAGACCCGCCGCAGCGCCACGCCCTTTTTCTCGGCGATGGCGCGGCAGTCCTCGAACTCCGGGCTTGCGCCGGGCCGCATATCCCGGTCGAGAGCAACCTTTACGCGCACCGCTCCCCAGCGAGTGCGCACCCTGACTATCTTTCGCTCCAGCACGCGGCGGCGTTCGATCCGCACGCGCACGCCCAGCGTGCCGGTCTCGCGGAAGAAGACCTCCTCGACCGCGGCGATTGCGTCCGGCGAACACATCGCCGAGACCGCCCACGCAGGACGATCCTTTTTCATCGCGATCGGCTCGGCCCAGGCATCCAGCGCGCCCGCGGCCAACAGCCGCTCGATCGCCCACGCGCAGACCTCCGGCGTGATGTCGTCGACGTTGGCGGTGAGCACGGCGATTTCCTCGCCGCGCGATTTTCCGACCTCCGCCTCGCCTATGAACACGCGCAACAGGTTCGGCCGCGCGGTCGCGTCGTCGGAGTCGCCGTTGCCCGCGCCGGAACCGACCTGCGTCAGGCGCACGGGGGGCATTGTACCAAATTCGCGGCTCAAAGTAACCATCAGCGCCGCGCCCGTCGGCGTTGTCATCTCGCGGCCTTCGTCGGCGTGCCGGACGGGAACGCCCTTGAGTATTTCGACCGTCGCCGGAGCGGGCAGCGGCAGCCGCCCGTGGGCGCAGTCGACCCAGCCGCTCCCCAGCGAAAGCGGCGAGCAAAAAACTTCCTCCACGCCCAGCATTTCCAGCCCCGCGACCGTGCCCACCACGTCGACGATGGTGTCGAGAGCGCCGACTTCGTGGAAGTGGACTTTTTTCAAGGGCATACGGTGGACGCGCGCCTCCGCGCGGGCCAGAGTTTTGAAAACGGCCGCGCTTTTTTTGCGGACCGACTTGCCGAGGCCGCCCTTTTCGAGTATCCGCAGGATGTCGTCGAGGTGGCGCGGGCGGGTTTCTTTTTTCGCGGGGACGACCTCGGCGCGCGTGCCGCCGATCCCGCGACGTGTGGTTTTGGAGACCTTGACCTCGACCCTGCCGATATTCAGGCCGGCGATCACGCCGAGCAGGTCTTCGCGGTGCAGCCCCGCGTCGAGCAGCGCGCCCAGCGCCATGTCGCCGCTCACGCCGCAGGAGCAGTCGAAATAAGCGATGCGTTTTATTTTCTTCACGGTTGGTTTCGTTTCAAAAAAGTTTCGCCGCCGCTACGTCCACTTGCGGTTTTTGGCGTTGACCACCTGCATCAGCCAGTACACGTAGCGGTCGTAATCCTCGACGGTGTCGAATGTCATCGGCGTCCAGTCGCCGTCGTCGACCAGCAGGCGCACGCCGCGGTTGATCGAGATGTTGCCGCCGCGCTGCATCAGCCGCGTTACCATGCTGCGGATGTTGGATATCTGCTCGTGCGGCTCGGCGCCGGACGCGCCGGACTCGCGCAGCCTGAAGCGCGCCCACGGCTCGTACACAAACAGGTCGACCAACGCCGTCGGTTTGGCGTCGCCTTCGGCGCGAATCATCCCCGCGCACAGCAGGAAGATGTCGCGGAAGCGTCTGTTGAGGCCGTGCCCCTTCGAGTACAACGTGAAGCCGTTGTCGCTGACGATAATGTTGTCGACGGGGTGAGCGTTCGGCATGTCGATAAGCCGCACTTTCGCCAGCGCCAGCGCCGGCACGCCGCGCTCGCGCAGTCGGCTCACGGCGTCGAGCGCCTGCGGCTCGTCGAGGTCGCGGGCCAGCACGCCGTGCTCGCCGCGCAATCGCTCGAACACCGCGCTGAACGGCAATCCCTGCGCGGAGGCGACCGCGTCCACGACGGCCTCGGCGTTGCCGCGCCAGGGCTTGAGCGCGATGACGGTGAATTTGTGCGCGAGAACTTCGCGGGCCTGCGTAACGATGACCTTGTCTTCCCCGGGCGAGGGGCCGTAGCGGTCGAAGAGGTTGCGCTGGCGGCTGTACTGCGAATACGGATTGTGCGGCGGTGTGTGCCCCTGCGAATGCTGGAACCAGTGAAATGCGCGCGTGGCGTGGTGCCGGTCGCGTCTCGGGCCGCTGTGAAACCAGACCATCTGCGCCTTGACGATACCCACCGCCTTGAGCAAATACAACAGCCCCAGCCCGAAGGCCACGCCGCCGATGTGCGCCCAGACCGCCACGCCGCCAGCCGCGCCCGGTGTGGCGAGCAACAACTGCATCAGTATCCAGATGCCTATCGCGATCCGTGCCGGAACCAGCGTTACGCCGATGATGATGAAAAACCAGTAGAATATCTTGATACGATTCCGAGCGCACAGGATGAAGTACGCGCCCAGAACGGCCGATATCGCACCGGACGCGCCAAGCGAGGGTATAATCGAATGGATGTCGGTCGCGTAGTGCGTCAGCGTCGCGACGACGCCGGCGGCGATGTAAAACACCGCGTACCACACGTGCCCCAGGCGGTCTTCGATGTTGTCGCCCGCGATCCACAGGAACAGCATGTTGCCCCCCAGGTGCCAGAGATCGGCGTGCATGAACATCGAAGTCAAAAGCGTGTGGACGTGAAACAACGCCGGGGTAAACGCCCAGTTTTCCAAAAACGCCATATATGCCGGGATGTCCTGTGGGCCGCGCGGGTGGTACTGCAGGAAGACGTACGCGAAGACGTTTATCGCGATGAACGCGTAATTCACGTAGGGTCTCGTCGCCGGTTTCGGCTCGTCGCCAATGGGAAGGATTATCATTTCGAGGTCTCTTCGCCCTTTGAGCGCAATTCGAGTATGAGATTTATCTCGCCGACCTGGATGCCGGTGCGCCGCGATATCTCCAGCGCGACCAGCCCCTCGTCGGACAGCGCGTAGACCCTGGCGTGCCTGGGCGAGATCGGCGCGCGGTCGAC
>JAUWEX010000327.1 GCA_030607235.1 Planctomycetota bacterium
ATATCCAACTCATAGAATACTATCTTGCCGCGGGTCTGCGACCGACCGATGCGCTGATGGATGCAGTTCTGCGAGACGATGAAACGGCCATAAAGGCATTGCTGGATAAAGATCGAGGCAGGAAAAATTATCTGCGTTATGGGAAGTATTATAGGGTGGCGATCTACTTGAGGCGCGTTAAGGCGACGAAAGCCCTGTTGAAAAATGGAGTGGCGCATAGAGGCGGCTGCGGCTTTTACGAATCGCCTTTGACACATGCCGTGTTGGCCGATTCCGTCGAGATAGCCGCTCTATTTGTGGCCTATGGTGCAGATCCCAAATTGCCGGGCAACATAGGAAGCACACTGATATTTTATGCCAGGTCGCCGGAAATGGCGACGTTGTTAATGGCTTTCGGATTAGATATTAAGGCGGTAAATGAACGTGGAAGGATGCCCATTCATCACGCGATGAATCGAGACAATGATGCGCTGATAAAATTCTGTATAGAAAAAGGCAGCGACATCAAATGTCGTGATAATGAAGGGGATACGTTGCTGCACTATGCCGTCAGAACCACCGACGGGGAATGGGTGCGGTTCTTCATCAAGCAGGGTATCGATGTCAATGTCAGGGATAACGTCGGATATACGCCGTTGCATGAAGCGGCAACATATGGAAGGGCGTCTATAGTGAGATATTTGCTTGTAAAGGGAGCCGACATCCATGCCCGCGACAAAAGTGGCAGGACTTCATTACATCATGCGGCGCGAATGGGCAGGATCGATACGGCTAATGTTCTGATAGCCAACGGCGCGGACGTTAATGTAAAGGGGAATGACGGTGTATCCGTATTGCAGATTGCGAGACAGTATAAGCGGATGGAGGTGATTGCCCTGCTCAAAAAGCATGGCGCGAAATAAACGAGTTTTCGATACGACAACACCAAGGGGCGCGAGGAATCGCGCCCTTTTTTGTGCGTTGCGATCGGCAATCGGGAGGGCTGGGGTTGGTTGCGATAGCAGCCGGGAGCGGCTGATCTGGATTATCCGCAACGTATTCGCGGAAAAGAGACGTCTGGATTTTTACAACATCATAAACACGATGAACGCGATCGCGGCGGCGAGACCGAAGAAGGAGGCCTTGCACCATTCCTTCGCGTTTTCCGAGGCCTTGAGAGCGCCTGCGTAGTCGCCGATGAGATATCGTTTATTGACCCTGGTGGCGTTGACGGTCGCTATTATTCCCAGCGGCAGAACACCGATTATCATCGAGAGAATCGCCCAGACCAGATAATTTTTGGGAAGCGGGGGCTTTTCTTCGGGCCGCTGCAACGCGGTTTCGGGGGCGAAGGTTTCGCCGCATAACGGGCAGACGATCTCGGAGTCGAACGCAACGTCGGCCTCCTCGAAAGACCGCCGGCACTTTGGGCATTTGATTTTTTCGTTCATGGTTCCTGCCGTTCGTTGAGCGGGCAAGCACACCGTGCGGTTGGGCCGTCTTTGTCGCGATGCCTGCCTCTGTGATGTTTATCGTACCCGTCGCGGTCGCGCTTGTCATGTTTTTTTTCACTCGTTGCGATTTGCGGCGACGCAAAATATCTGGTATTGCGTGTGCGAGATGATATATTATTGATACGGATTGTGAATTACGTTCGCTATGACTTTGGGGGAGAAGACCATGCGGAAATTAGCAATACTCACCGTAACGGCGATGCTGATCGCCGCAATCGCGGGCTGCCAGTTGTCGCCCTATATGCGCAAGGCGAGCAACATCTTTACCGGCATAAACGGGTCGTTCCTGATTTTGCACGGCAACGAGACGACCTTCAGCGCCTACGAGTCGGTCCTCCTGCGAATGCCTACCACCGAAATCGGGCCGTATTGCGATGAGGGGCTGGCGCTGCTGACGGAGGATCTCGAGGAGCAGTTGGCGGATACCGAGTTGTTCAAGACTATCGAGTGCGCGAGCGACAGCGGGCCCGAAAGTTTTGTCGGCAAGAATACGCTGGTGATCGAGGGCGAGTTGCTGGACTACGAAAAGGGCAACCGCTTCCGGCGGATGGCGACCTTCGACGGCAAGGGCTTCATCATCATGCGCTACACCCTCAGGGACGGCGTGTCGGGCGAGGTACTGGCGGTGCTTAACTGTCGCGGCTTCGTCGAGGACAGCCTCAAGGCGGGCGGCGACGTAACCGACGCGGTCAATCCCGTCAACGGCGGGCTGGTGAAATACCTGACCGAGCGAATCAGTCGCGAAGAGGAATGAAGAAT